>CANIAV010000011.1 GCA_947465365.1 Actinomycetota bacterium
CTCACTTTCTAGAGCACTTACTCTTTAAAGGAACTACCCGGCGCACGGCGTTAGAGATTTCGGCAACTATTGAAGCCGTCGGTGGCGAAATGAATGCTTTCACCAGCAAGGAATACACCTGCTTCTATGCGCGGGTAATTGATACTGATCTACCTATGGCAATCGATGTTGTCTCAGATTTAATTACATCTTCCATAGTTTCAGCCCTCGATGTCGATGCTGAACGTAAAGTGGTTTTAGAAGAAATCGCGATGCGCGATGATGATCCCAGCGATTTGGTGCATGATCTCTATGCCGAGACTTATTACGGCAATACCACTTTAGGGCGGCCAATATTAGGCACGATTAAATCAATCAAAGAGATGTCGCGCAGTAGCGTCTTTAATTATTACAAGAAGAAATACCTGCCCCAAGATCTCGTGGTTGCAGTTGCGGGAAATATTAAACATAAGCGCGTTGTCGCCATGGTCATTGATGCGCTATCGCGCGATAACTTCTTAGATGTAAAGGGCGCACCACAGATTCGCCCCAATACTCCAGTTAAAACTAAGCCGATGCAGAGCGTTGGCTTACTTACTCGCAAGACTGAACAAGCCCACATGTTCTACGGAATGGAAGGCGTTGCGCGCAGTGATGAACGCCGCTTTGCGATGGGCGTTCTAGCTTCAGCTCTCGGTGGCGGAATGTCATCACGTTTATTCCAAGAGATCCGTGAAAAACGCGGCTTGGCTTACTCGGTCTATGCCTATGCACAACAATTTGCAGGATCGGGACAGATTGGTTTCTACGCCGGCTGTAATCCAACTAAAGCGATTGAAGTCGTTGAAATTATCCGCGAAGTTCTGGCAAATGTTGCTGAAAATGGAATGAGCCATGAAGAGATAGAACGCGCCAAAGGCGCAGTCCGCGGCTCACTTGTATTGAGCCAAGAAGATTCGGCATCCCGTATGAGCCGTATCGGCAAAAATGAAATTGTTTACGGCCAGGTAATGGGATTTGACGATATTTTGAAAGCGATCGCGCGCGTAAACCCAAGCGACGTTCGAGAAATTGCCAGCGAATACCTGACCAAATCGCCTACCCTTGCACTTGTCGGTCCATTTAAAAGCGAGGCTAAGTTCGAGAAGGTGTTACGTTCATGATTAAAGTCGGCGTACTCGGTGCCCGCGGGCGCATGGGAGCAGAGGTAGTCAAAGCTGTTACTGCCGCTGCCGACCTAGAACTAGTCGCAGCTTTAGATCTGGGCGATTCACTAGATCAACTTGTATCTAGCGGTGCACAAGTAGTTGTTGATTTCACGACACCAGATTCAGTTATGGCCAATCTCGAATTTTTAATTGCAAAAGGTATTAACGCAGTAGTCGGTACAACTGGCTTTGACGATGCGCGGGTAGCCAAGCTAAAGACTTTGGTTGCAGCCAATCCTAAAGTTGGAGTTTTAATCGCTCCGAACTTTGCCATTGGCGCCGTCTTAATGATGGAGTTTGCAACCAAGGCAGCTAAGTACTTTGAATCAGCTGAAATTATTGAGCTCCATCACCCAGATAAAGTTGATGCGCCATCAGGTACTGCGGCGAGAACTGCCGAACTAATGTCGCAAGCACGTAAAGATGCAAAGCTGCCGGCCGCCCCTGATGCCACTAATTCTGGCAATCCTGCCGCGCGCGGTGGCAAAGTTGGCGATATCCCAGTGCATTCAATTCGTCTGCGCGGTTTAGTTGCCCATCAAGAAGTTTTACTTGGCGGACCTGGTGAGACGCTAACAATTCGCCATGATTCGCTAGATCGCGCCGGATTTATGCCAGGTGTATTACTTGGCGTTCGCAAAGTTCTTAGTAATCCTGGGCTGACTTTCGGCCTAGAGAAATTTATGTAAGGGGATAAGCAAATGGCTAAAGCAGATATCACAATGTATGGCGCTGACTGGTGTGGAGATTGCCGCCGCTCAAAGCGCTTGCTTGAAGAACTCGATGTTCAGGTAACCCATATCGATGTGGAAGCAGATAAATCTGCCGCTGCCAAAGTTATGGAGATCAACGGGGGAGCACAATCAATTCCCGTAATCGTATTTTCAGATGGAACACATCTGACCGAGCCTTCTGATAATGATCTAAAGGCGAAGTTACAAGCTTTAAATATTATCTAATCTTAAAAAGTAGCGCTGAAGTCGCTGCCGCCGAAAGCACAACAACCGGAAATGGTGCGCGCAATATGAGCGCCACAACGGCAACGGCTACCCCTGCCATACGTTGGTCAGCGATTAAGCGCGACTCTTTGGTAAATGATTGAACCGCAACCAGTGCGCTCAATAGCGCGATCGGTACAAGTGAGTTAATTTTGAGAATACGTGGATGTGAAAGCCAACTCTTCGGAACGCTCTGTCCCAGATATTTCAAGATAAAGGCAATCAGGCTTGTCCCAATTACTGCAAGCCATAATGGATCAAAGGTTGTTATCTCCATAAGTTGGCTCGCAATCCAAAGACGAGCGCTAAAAGTGCAGTTGAAATAATCGGAACACCTGGCACAAAGTATGGCGTCATCGCCAAAGCCAGTGCGCAGGCAGATACCGCAAGTAATCGGTCAGTCTTATTTATTAAGCGCGGCCAAAGTAGACCTAAAAATGCCGCAGGTACGGCCGCATCTAGCCCCCAAGCAGCGGGATTGCCCATCGCTTGTGCACCGAGTGCTCCAGCCAAAGTAAATATATTCCAAAAAATAAAGACGCCGATTCCAGTTAACCAGAAACCTTGGCGCGCAGCTTTCACCCCGAGATGCTCTTGCGAAATGGCCACACCGGTTGATTCATCAATTGTTATTTGTGCAGCTAAGATTCGCCGCAAACCTTTTACTTGTAATACCGGGGCCATACGCAGCCCATATAAAGTATTTCGAACACCGAGTAAAGATGCAGTTGCAATTCCACTGATTGCGCTGCCGCCGGCGCCCAATACTCCAACAACTGCAAATTGTGACGCCCCGGTAAAAGTCAGTAGTGAAAGTAAGCAACTCTGCAAAACAGAGAACCCGGCGGCAACAGATGCGGCACCAAAAGCGATTCCATAGGCGCCAACTGTTAAAGATACGCTCAATGATTGGGCGGCGGTGGCGCGGTTCACTCTAGACACGGGGCCATTCTGCCTTAGATATCCTCAAGGAGATAGCGCCTTATATATAAGGTGACGCCCATGAGTAATGAAGTCATTTTCCGCGACGATGTCACGGTTGAACTTGTTAAAGCTAGCGCTAGTGATGCCGATGTAATTTGGGCTGCGCGAGTTTCAACTGCCGGAGAACAGTCGCTAGATGAGATCGGCGAAGATCCAGCGCGCTCTGCAGGGCTGATTAATTACTTAGCCCGCGAACGCCACGGTTCTCCCTTCGAACATACTTCGATGACATTTTTCATCAGCGCTCCAATATTTGTCTTCCGCGAATTTATGCGCCATCGCATCGCTTCTTATAACGAAGAGTCAGGTCGCTATCGTGAACTTAAGCCGGTTTTCTACATCCCAGCTAAAGAGCGCAAGCTGATCCAAGTCGGTAAAACTGGCGCATATACATTTGAAGATGGCACACAAGAACAATTTGATATCTCAGTTTCGGCAATGAAAGAAGCATATTTAGTTGCCTACGATAGTTATCAGAAAATGTTAGATGCTGGGGTTGCCCGCGAAGTAGCACGCGTAGTCCTGCCCGTTGCAACTTATTCATCGATGTATGTCTCAATGAATGCGCGCGCGCTGATGAACTTTCTTTCCCTTCGCACAGCGCGCGAAGGTTCACATTTTCCGAGCTACCCACAACGCGAAATTGAGATGGTCGCTGAGAAAATGGAAGCAGAATTTGCAAAATTAATGCCGCTTACCTACGGAGCTTTTGAGAAATCTGGACGAATCGCACCCTAAAACGGTAGGTTTCACCCATGACAATCCAGGCACCATTCGGACGTATGCTCACCGCGATGGTGACGCCATTTGATAAAGATGGCAAAATCGATTGGCCGGGCGTCGAAAAATTAGCAGCGCATTTAGTTGCAAATGGCCATGATGGAATTGCAGTAAATGGCACGACAGGTGAGGCTCCAACAACAAAATCTTCTGAAAAAGAGGAGATCATCCGCGTTGTTAAAGATGTGGTTGGTCCCAAGATATTTGTAGTTTCCGGCGCTGGAGATAACGAGACTGAGTATTCAATCAATCAAGCCAAGCGCACCGAAAAAGCTGGCGCAGATGGTTTGCTAGTTGTCGCCCCTTATTACAACAAACCTCCCCAAGCTGGTGTTGCCGCCCACTTTAAAGCGATTGCCAGCGCAACTGATTTACCGCTGATGATGTATGACATTCCGGGGCGTTGCGGAATTGAGATTGAGCCCGACACAATTGTTGAGCTCTATAACCACCCACAAATCGTGGCGCTAAAAGATGCCAAAGGAAATGTCGCTTCGACTTCTTGGGTAATTAAACGTTGCGGTATCCCTGTTTATTCTGGCGATGACATTCTTAACTTGCCACTTCTCTCAGTCGGGGCAGTGGGAATGGTTTCAGTATGTGGCCATACAGTTGGCAAAGATCTTAAAGAGATGCTCGATGCTTGGTTTGCTGGAAATGCTGCGCGCGCTCTGGAGATTCATCAAAAGCTACTTCCTGTCTTTACCGGAACCTTCCGCACGCAAGGTGCGATTTTGACCAAGGCTGCGCTAAATATGTTGGGCCTACCTGGCGGATACACCAGACTTCCTCTCGTCGATGCAACCGAAGACCAGATCACGCAATTGCGTAAAGATCTGATCGCCGGCGGCGTCGCAGTTTAAAAATACTTTATGACCCATCCACATCCTGATCTCGGCACTCCTAGCAAGTTAGTTGCTGGCGGTTTACGTATCGTGGCCCTGGGTGGAATCGCTGAAATTGGTCGCAATATGACCGTCTTTGAAACCAACGGCAAGTTATTGATCGTAGATTGCGGCGTTCTCTTTCCAGAAGACAACCAGCCAGGTATCGATTTAATCTTGCCTGACTTTAGTTATATCCGCGATCGGTTAGATGATGTAGTCGGTTTAGTTCTAACTCACGGACATGAAGACCATATCGGCGCAACTCCGTACCTGCTTCGCGAACGTGGCGATATTGCACTCTATGGCTCGGCTCTTACCTTGGCTCTAGTTACTGCCAAACTTAAAGAACATCGCATCTCACCACTTACTCGCGAAGTTAAAGAAGGAATGCGCGAAGATATTGGGCCATTTGAAGTCGAATTCGTTGCCGTTAACCACTCGATTCCAGATGCACTTGCAATTGCAATCCACACTAAAGCTGGAACCATCCTGCATACAGGTGATTTTAAGATGGATCAATTGCCGTTAGATGGACGTATTACCGATTTACGCACCTTTGCTCGTTTAGGCGATGAAGGCGTCGATCTATTTTTAGTCGACTCCACAAATGCTGATGTACCAGGATTTACGCCATCGGAACGTGAAATTATCCCGGCGCTAAATCGGGCAATCGCTGCGACTAAGAAGCGAGTTATTGTCGCCTCGTTCTCATCTCACGTTCACCGGGTACAACAAGTAATTGATACGGCAGCGCTACACGATCGCAAGGTCGTCTTTATCGGCCGTTCCATGGTGCGCAATATGAAGATCGCATCCGATATGGGTTATCTCAATATCCCAGCTGGAATTCTTATCGATGCTAAAGACTTAGAAAGCTACGACGACCGGGTTGTTCTTATCTGTACCGGATCACAAGGTGAACCGATGGCGGCGCTTTCTCGTATGGCTAATGGCGATCATCAGATCAGAGTCGGTGAAGGGGATACGGTAATTCTCGCATCTTCACTTATTCCAGGAAATGAAAATTCAGTCTTTCGCGTAATCAATGAGTTAACTCGCTTTGGCGCAAAGGTTGTCCATAAAGCAAATGCCATGGTTCACGTCTCGGGCCACGCCGCCGCAGGTGAATTGTTGTACTGCTACAACATTGTTAAACCAAAGTATGCGCTACCCGTGCACGGGGAATGGCGCCATCTAAAGGCAAATGCAGAGTTAGCAATTCAGGCAGGAGTTCCGCGTGAGAACGCATTTATCATTGAAAATGGCATCGTCGTAGATTTAGTAGATCATGAAGCATCGGTTGTTGGGTCAGTACCCTGTGGATTTGTTTATGTAGATGGTCAAAGTATCGGCGATATTACCGAGTCATCTTTGAAGGATCGTAGAATCTTGGGAGAAGAAGGTTTTATCTCCGTAGTAGTTGTAATCGAATCGCAGAGCGGCAAGATTGTTGCCGGCCCTGATATTCATGCACGCGGCTTTAATGAAGATGAAGCGCTCTTTGATGAAGTAAAAGGTCAGATTGAAAAGGCGCTACAACGTGCGGTTGCAGACGGAGTTAACGGAACTCATCAACTCTCCCAAGTAGTTCGTCGCACAATTGGTAGCTGGGTTGGTGGAAAACATCGCCGCCGCCCAATGATTGTTCCCGTAGTTATTGAGGTCTAGCCACTAAGATTTAAGGTGTGGCCAAGAAGAAACGCACAACATCAACCAAGGCAGGTAAGTCCGCCTTTTCGATTATTGGTCGTGCGTTAGGCGCCCTCTGGAGAACAATCGCCAAAGCGCTCGGTTCAACTATTAGATTTTTGGCTCGCGGAGCGCGCGATCTAGATCCAGCTCACCATCGCGATGGCGTCGCCTTTCTCTTACTAATTGTGGCTCTGGCATCATTTGCCGGCACTTGGTTTGCCGCCGATAACTTTGTCGGACGCAATCTTTATGCCGTCATATATGGCGCCTTTGGTCGGATTGGTTTCTTCGCACCAATCGTAATTATCTATTTCGCTATTCGTTTATTCCGAGTTCCAGATGATCACAAAGCAACTTCTCGAATGGTCGTCGGTTTTGTAACGATGATCTTTAGCGCAGCAGGTTTAGCCCATCTCTTTAATGGCTCACTTGGCGCAATTAATCCAACCGGAACAACTGCGATGCGCCATGGTGGGGGATGGTTGGGTTACGCAGTTGCGATGCCGCTAGAGCGCTTAATGACATCGATGTTGGCTTATCCATTCTTATTTGCGCTCTTCTTCTTCGGCGCACTTGTTACCACGGCAACTCCACTGTCATCGGTTGCAATTCGGATCAAAAATACCTTCGTTTGGGCATGGTCAAAACGCCCACAACGCGAAGAGACTGACTTTGAGATTACCGATACTCCACCTTTTGAAACACCAGTTGTTGCTTGGAACCATCATGCCGATGAAGTCGCGGAAGAAGATTTAGATGAAGAAGAATTTGATGAAGAGTTCACCGTGGAAGTTCCACGCCACGTCCAAGCCCCAGCTGCTAGCTCTAGCGCACCGGCAACTGCAAAGCGACCAGAACAACTTCTACTAACTGCCGATTCTCATTACACCTTACCTCCGCAAGATTTACTTCGCCTAGGTCCTGCTGCCAAAGCAAAATCAAAGGCCAATGACACTGTCGTGGCTGCCCTTACTGAAGTCTTTGCCCAATTTGAGATTGATGCGCAAGTAACTGGATTTATGCGTGGGCCAACGGTTACGCGCTATGAAGTTGAATTAGGTAATGCGGTAAAGGTTGAGCGGATTACTGCACTTGCTAAAAATATTTCCTACGCAGTAGCCAGCAGCGATGTGCGAATTCTTTCGCCAATCCCGGGTAAATCTGCGGTCGGTATCGAAATTCCAAATGCCGATCGGGAAATTGTCGCTTTAGGCGATGTAATGCGCTCAAGTGTTGCGGGCCAAGATCATCACCCGATGTTGGTGGCCCTTGGTAAAGATGTGGAAGGCAATTTTGTCTGCGCAAACTTGGCGAAGATGCCACATTTACTTGTTGCAGGTGCAACTGGCGCAGGTAAATCTTCGATGATCAACGCCATGATCACTTCGATTTTGATGCGCGCAACCCCGGATGATGTGCGCCTAGTTTTAATTGATCCCAAGCGCGTGGAATTAACAGCTTATGAAGGCATCCCACATTTAATTACACCGATCATTACCAATCCTAAGAAAGCCGCCGATGCGCTTACCTGGGTTGTACGCGAAATGGATCTACGTTATGAAGATCTCTCAACATTCGGCTTTAGACATATCGATGATTTCAATAAGGCAGTTCGCGCCGGCAAAGTTATCCCACCACCAGGCAGCGATCGGGTAGTAGAGCCTTATCCATATTTGTTAGTAATTATCGATGAGCTCGCAGATTTGATGATGGTTGCAGCGCGCGAAGTAGAAGAGTCAGTTGTGAGAATTACACAGTTGGCTCGCTCTGCAGGTATTCACCTGGTGCTTGCCACCCAACGTCCATCAGTAGATGTAGTTACTGGTCTAATTAAAGCCAACGTACCTTCCCGTCTCTCTTTTGCCACAAGTTCACTGGCAGATAGCCGAGTCATTTTAGATAGCCCAGGCGCTGAAAAACTTGTGGGTCAAGGCGATGGTCTCTTTATTCCAATGGGCGCATCGCGCGCGATACGTATCCAAGGCGCATATGTTTCAGAGCGAGAGATCGAAGCGGTAACAAACCATGTTAAAAAGCAGCTATCTCCGCGATATCGCGAGGATGTAACAGTTGCGCCGCAGACCAATAAATTGGTTGATAAAGATATTGGCGATGATCTAGATCTACTCTTGCAAGCTGTTGAATTAGTAGTTGGCACACAGTTTGGTTCAACATCTATGTTGCAACGAAAGTTGCGGGTTGGCTTTGCTAAAGCTGGGCGTCTGATGGATCTCATGGAATCGCGCGGAATTGTCGGGCCATCAGAAGGATCCAAGGCGCGCACAGTGATGGTTAAGCCAGATGAACTCGATTCTGTTCTAGCAACTTTGCGCGATTACTAAATTTCATCGCCTGTTAACCGAATAGGGGACTAGCGCTAAGGGTGATCTTCGGCCTTTATCACCTTCTGGGCTAGGCGTGGGGTGATCGGCGCTCTAGACTTTAACTATCGAACTTTCAACAGCTTTAGAACGGCGAAGTTAAATGTCTCTGGGTGAATTTCTGCGAGGTGCGCGCGAGAGCGCTGGACTTAGCGTTGACGACCTTGCAGAGCGCACCAGCATTCGCGCCGGTCTTATCAAAGAGATGGAAAAAAATAACTTTGTTCACTGTGGGGGAGATACCTATGCCCGTGGGCATTTAAGAAATATTGCACCGCTGATCTCCGCCAATGCACAGACAATGATTGACCTTTACAACGAGGAACACTCAACTGATTCACGCAAGATTCATGAAATGTTAGTTGAAAATAACGTTACTAAAATCCCGACTGAACGTAAGAGCATTTCGTGGAAAACTTTAGCGATCGCTTCAATTTCGGTAATTGCTGCTGTCGCAATTGGACAAATAGTTATTTCTAATTCGAAGAGTACGGTTATCCCTACGGGTATCGCGTCCGCTACACCATCATCGGTCCCTTCCGAAAAGCCAACAGTTGCGCCATCGATGAAGCCAAGCAGTGAGGTCGCAACCCCGCCGACAACTGGGGAATTAACTCTGACGATTTCAGCAACTCGCGGCTCTTCAAATATCGATGTAGTGGTGGCCGGAAAACATTTATATAAGGGATCACTTTTTCAAGGTGAGACCAAAAGCTTTAGCGATCCAAGTTCCATCAGTATCTATCTAAGTAACGCTGGTGACCTAGATTTAACGTTAAACGGTGAAGCGCTAGCGCCATTGGGCGCGCGTAACCAAGAGATTCGTAAGACTTTCAGATCTAAGTAGGCGCCAACGCTGTACCATCTGACAAATGAGTCGGACTGTTGCAATTGTTACCATGGGCTGTGCCCGCAATGAAGTCGACTCCGAAGAGCTTGCTGGTCGCTTAGCCGCCGATGGTTGGACCTTAGTTTCGGATGTTGAATCAGCTGAAGTTGCAGTCGTTAATACCTGCGGTTTTATTGAGTCCGCGAAGAAAGATTCAATTGATGCGCTTTTAGAGGCAAATTCACTTAAAGGCCACGGAACAACGCGAGCCGTAGTTGCCGTTGGTTGCATGGCCGAGCGTTACGGTCAAGAGTTAGCCAAGGCGCTTCCGGAAGCCGATGGCATCTTAGGTTTTGATGATTACCAAGATATTTCGGCGCGTTTGCAATCAATTGTCTCCGGTGAAAAACACACACCACATGTGCCGCGCGATCGTCGTTCGCTTCTGCCAATTGCTCCGGCTGATCGTCCAGCTGCGCGCCAAGAAGCCATCGATGAGTCATACGCATCAACACTTGGTGCAGGCGGTTCGCTCTTTCGCAAACGCTTAGGCAACGCACCATGGGCGCCCTTAAAGATTGCATCCGGATGCGATCGCCGTTGTTCTTTCTGCGCGATTCCGTATTTCCGTGGTTCATTTATCTCACGCAAACCAACTGAAATTATTGAAGAAGGTAAGTGGCTGGCCCAAAATGGCGTTAGCGAGCTCTTCTTAGTTAGCGAAAATACGACCTCATACGGAAAAGATTTAGGCGATCTTAAATTGATGGAGAAGATCCTCCCGGAATTTGGTGCGATCCAAGGCGTGGAGCGAGTCCGCCTTTCATATCTACAGCCAGCAGAAATGCGCCCATCTTTAATTCAGGCGATGATCGAATCTGAGAAGGTGGCTCCTTACTTTGATCTATCTTTCCAACACACTAGCCCCACCGTTTTACGACGCATGCGTCGCTTTGGTGATTCTGAAAAATTCTTACATTTGATAACCCAGATCCGTGCGTTATCTCCGGAAGCCGGTATTCGCTCTAACTTCATCGTGGGCTTTCCTGGCGAAACCCAATCAGACTTTGATGAGTTAGCTGATTTCATTAGCGCCGCCAAGTTAGATGCGATTGGAATTTTTGGGTATTCCGATGAAGACAATACCGAAGCCCTTGATTTAACTGACAAGGTTGATGAAGATGTAATTCGCCAACGCGTTGAATCACTTTCTTCATTGGCCGATGAGATGGTATCTGCGCGTGCGGCTGCGCGAATCGGTGAAAGCGTGCGCGTGCTCATTGAAGATAGCGATCTCCAAGAAGGTCGGGCAGCGCACCAAGGCCCTGAAGTAGATGGCACGACCTCATTTATTGGTACAAATTATCAAGTTGGCCAATATGTTGATGCTGTGATTATCGATTCAATGGGCGCGGATTTGGTGGCTCGTCCGCTGTGAATGTACCTGCCTTTATAACTCCAAACTCGCTCACCATTGCGCGCTTAGTTTTAATTCCATTTGGTGCGATTGCGCTATTTATGAATGGCGGCACAGATTACAACTGGCAGATTATTTCCTGGTGGATCTTCTTCATCCTTGGCTTAACCGATATCGTCGATGGCAAATTAGCGCGCAGCCGCCAGCAAATTACCGAGCTTGGAAAGTTTCTTGATCCAGTAGCAGATAAAGCGATGGTCGGAACTGCGATGGTCTGTTTATCAATTTTAGACCGAATGCCTTGGTGGATAACCATAGTTATCTTGGCCCGTGAAATTGGCATAACTCTCTTCCGTTTAGCAATCGTTAAACGTGGAGTTATTCCAGCAAATAAGGGTGGCAAGATCAAAGCAACCTTCCAAGGCTTTGGCACTGGCTTTTATGTTCTGCCATTAAGTCCTAGTTTGTATTGGTTCCGGGATGGCTTTATGTACATTGCAATCGCACTGACTATCGTTACCGGCGCATACTATGTACGATCTGCCTACAAACCTCAATCTTGATTGGAATAACTTGTGGCGATAACAAATGAGATTTTGGGTCTGGTCTCAGATATCCACGACTCATTGCGCGCTCGGAGTGAAACACTTTCTACAGCAGAGTCGCTAACCGCAGGTGGCTTGAGTAACGCCCTCACAATTGTTCCTGGTGCATCTGATGTTTTCTTGGGATCAATTACTGCATACCGCGCAGATATAAAATCATCACATCTCGGTGTTGCAGCGGACACAATTGCAGAGCACACCGTTGTCAGCGAAGAAGTTGCAATTGAAATGGGAATTGGTGCAAATAAATCTTTTTCTTCGACTTGGGCGATTTCAACCACGGGCGTCGCAGGTCCCGGCCCAGCAGATGGATCCGAAGCAGGGCGCGTCTTCGTAGCTTTCGTCGGCCCAGTCGTACAAGTAATTGAACTTTCGCTCTCGGGCGACCGTGAAGTTGTGCGAAACGCCACGGTGGCAAGCGCGATCGCCTCATTTGCGCGTATCCTTAGACAACGAGATAAGCAGTAGAAAGGATGACCACCATGGCGCTACTACGCACCGCAGTTGGCCAGACTCTTCGCGCTGCCCGCACTGAGCAATCACGCACTCTGCGCGATGTTGCCCGCGAAGCTCGCGTTTCTCTTGGTTATCTCTCAGAAGTAGAGCGTGGCCAAAAAGAGGCATCATCTGAACTATTAAATGCAATCTGCGAAGCACTTGGCCTCACACTTTCTACAGTGATCGTCAACGTCTCGACTGAACTAAAAGTTCTCGAGAGCGCGAAGTTGTCCGTTGTCGACGCAGCCTAAGTACGCCACTCAAGGCGCAACCCATCGCCGCACCGAGAGCGCAATTCTCGAAGGTACAAAATCTTTAATCGCTCAATTTGGTCTTGCCAATATTTCGATGATTGAAATAGCCGATGCATCGCAAGTATCGCGCGCAACTTTATATAACCATTACCGCGATAAGAACGCAGTTATTTCAGCCCTTGCTACCGCCGAGATCGAATTAATGATTGATCTTGCCAATAAAGCTGGAACACCGGCCGATGCGCTAGAAAAACTCTCACTCTATATTTCAACCGATCCGGCACTTGCGGCCATGCGCCAACACGATCAAAAGGCGCTTACCGAGGCGCTCTCTCACAGTGACCATCCGCTGTATTTAGAAATTGCGCGCAGCCTTTATGGAGCAACTAAATCAGAGGCTGGCACAGGCGTTGCAATGCGCTGGTTAATTGGCCAAGTAATGCAGCCTTTAAACGCTAAACAATCTCGCGAACAAGCCGAACTGCTTGTCGATCGCACTCTCTTTTAAATCTGCAAATGCGTATTTCAGATCTGCGCGAGCGCTTGATGCTCTCATTTGGCGAACAATGGGCGCCATCATTTGCCCAAGATATTGCCATCAGCGAACTCGGTAGCCGCACCGTAGACGAAGCCTTAAAAGCTGGGCTAGAAGCAGATGAAATTTGGCGCGCAGTTTGCAAGCAATGCCCAACTGAAACTGCTAAATATAAATATTAATTAAACGGCAATTACTTCTAAGATCCAGGGCTCATGGCCATCACTCGGGGTAAGGGCGCAGGGGTATTTCTCGGAGACGATCGCGTATAAATCTTCGGGCGTCTTTGGCACTGAACGAGATTGCAGCAACCAACGGGTTATCTCACCACGCGTCTTCTTCGACATATGCGTCACCACGGTGCGGACCCCGTCAACCACGGTAGAAACTCGCACCTCAACTGTCTTATCAATAGGGGAGTGCCAGACGGTTTTATAAGTAGATGAGCGACAATCCACGATTAGATCGGCCTTGATCGCATCTAATACTTGCGCAACCGGTTCACGCATCGCCTTGTTATCAATCTTCTCCTTGTAACTTTCAATTAGCTGATCTGGGCGCACCGCCCCGTATTTGGCTGAGATGATCACGACTGCGCTCGCCGCACGTTTGCGGGCAGCAGCTGAAAGGCTCGCCCAATCCAGGGCTTGGTAGAGGACCCCGGTATAGACATTGATGGCAGGAGTCGGCTTGGTTGTCGCGTTCTTCTTCTCAGATGGCGGCAGCAGGATCAACACCTGGGCATCTTGCCACGCGACACGCCTAAAGGCGGTGTCAGCCCTGCCTGCTACCTTTCGAACAGATGTTCGGATAAAGTTATCCCTGCACAACCAGAGCGGTTCCATCATCCGCCCACAGGCTCTCTATAAGCCTCGTAGGCCGTCGGTGGCCTTCCGTACCTTCTGGGCCGACTACCAACGAATATGCACACGCATAGACGTTCTTATCTAAAGGAGAAAAACGTGGCTGCTGATAAAGCAAATAAAGCCGAAGAGAAAAACACATCCGATCGCCAAAAGGCGCTCGATACCGCGCTCGCCCAGATTGAACGTCAATTTGGAAAAGGCTCAGTAATGAAGATGTCCGATCGTCAAAACACGATCATCGAAGTTATCCCA
>CANIAV010000012.1 GCA_947465365.1 Actinomycetota bacterium
AGCATCTTATTAATTGCAAAACCAACTGGTGAAGATGTGGCATATGCCGAAAGTTGCGTGCCAATAAATGATGACGATCCAGATCTTAGAAATCCGGGATCGCTGGCTTTATCCCAGCCTGCGTAAATCCAAGTTACGCCGAGCCAGATTCGTAAAACGCGCAGCGGCCATAATTGGTTCTTCCAAGAGGTTTTTAAGTTCATGCGCAGAAAGTAACGGCTTTATATGTGAATGTACTGAGGGCGCACTGGGCGCCAGGTGAAGATTGACCAACTTAAGAGAGCTGCCCCACCTGGCCTCGATCCAGGGACATCCGAATTAACAGTTCGGCGCTCTACCAACTGAGCTATGGGGCAAAGATTTAAATCTTGTCTTGCAGGCGCACACTCTAGCGCACGAGGTGCTTGGGGTTAAAATCGATTTGGGTCTAAATCGAGCGAAGTGCCAGGTCGTGTAGCCCGCGACGGGTGGTCTCGAGGGCGACCAGGCTAGTAAATGCCGCCGTGTACTCCTGTTCATTCTCAACGGGGTTAAGTCTTTGTAGCGATGATTTCAAATCTGCAATCGCGCGCGAAATCGCAACTTCGCGCAACCTTGCGACGATGCTTTCAACATAGTGTCCAGTTACTTCACCATCGGCGCGGATCGGCTCCACATTTAATTCGGTAAATAGAGCGCGCATATTTTCATCAGCGACTTGTTCGATTTCAATCGAACTCTGCTCTGGCGCAGCGCTAATAATGGCCGCTAACTGGCTGTAGGCCGGATGGGTGAAAGCGTTACTTTCAATCTCAGCCCAATTTAAAATCAAAGTAGGCATTTGCAAGCGCGCTTTTAAAACTTCGCGCTCGAGAATCAAACGTGGCTCTTGCGGATTAGGGCGCCATTGCACGCTAGCAGTTGACTCTTCAAGAGGAGCAGCGCTGGCACTTTGCGGACGTGATTTCAAACCTTGATTAACTGCCGCAGTTACTAATTCAACTTCAACACCCAACCAACCGGCAAGCAAACGAGTGTATTCCGGGCGCAGTGACTTGTCGCGAATCTGTGCCACCAGCGGCGCAGTTGCATTAAGTGCGTTAACGCGACCTTCGGCGCTATCTAATTTATGTAGACCAAGTTCAGTTTTGATAGCAAATTCAAATAGTGGAACTCGTTTTGCAATCAGATCACGCAGCGCTAGATCACCTTTTTGCTGACGCAGATCACAAGGGTCTAAACCATCTGGTTCTACGGCTACAAATGTTTGTGTGACAAATTTCTGATCTTCGCTAAAGGCGCGCAGCGCAGCTTTCTGTCCAGCTGCATCGCCATCGAAGGTAAAGATAACTTCGCCGCGAAAAGCATCATCGTCCATTAATAAGCGGCGAATAATTCGGATGTGGTCTGCGCCAAATGCGGTGCCACAAGTTGCAACTGCGGTTGTGATGCCAGCTAATTGCGCCGCCATTACATCGGTATAGCCTTCCACGATAACAACTTGGCGCTTCTTGGCGATCTCTTTCTTAGCCATATCAAGCCCATATAAAACTTGGCTCTTCTTATAAACCGGGGTCTCGGATGTATTTAAATATTTTGGCCCTTGATCTTCTTCATCACTTGCCAATTTACGCGCGCCAAATCCAACTACATCACCTGAAATATCGCGGATCGGCCAAGTTAAACGATTGCGGAACTTATCTATCGGACCGCGCTGGCCCATCTTAGAAAGCCCAGCAGTTTCTAGTTCATCAATTGTGTAGCCTTCGGCGCGCAAGAATTTAGTCAGGCCATCCCATTCATCGGGCGCATAACCAACACCAAATCTTTCACACGCAGCCTTATCAAAGCCGCGTTTGGTCATTAGCTCACGCGCATGGGCTGCAGTAGGTGAAGTATTTAATTGATCTTGATAAAACTTTGCCGCAAGTGCATTTGCTGCAATTAGCCGCGTGCGATTGCCCGCAGGTGCTGGCGTGAAATTACCTTCTTCATAACGAAGTTGATATCCCATGCGATCTGCCAGGCGTTCAATAGTTTCAGTAAAACTCAAATGATCCATCTTCATCACAAAGGAAATAACATCGCCACTTGTCTGGCAGCCAAAGCAATGGAAGAAGCCCTTACTTGGGGTTACGTGAAATGAAGGTGATTTCTCATCATGGAAAGGACATAAACCTTTCTTCTGGCCGCCACCTGCTGATTTAAGTTGAACATAATCTGCAACGACTTCATCAATGGCCGAGCGTTCGCGGATGTAAGTGACATCCTCTTCCTTGATACGTCCGCTCATGAGGCCATGCTATCTGAGCGCGCTAAGGCGAGCATGTAAGGCATATGCGCCGGGGTCCGTCAGGCTGGCGATCTGATCTATGACGATGCGCATCCGCTCGGTCTCATTTGTTGAAGCCTGCCAATCTTTAGCGAAGATGGAATCTAAATTGGTTGCCGCATGTTTGTGCAGCATCTCAACTAACTCTTTGATTACTACTTGTTGTTTGGCATAGCGCTCTTGCGATGCCGCCGCATTTATTAGGTAATGGCCAGCTATAGATTTTAGAAAATCGACTTCAACCTGTTGTTCGCGTGGAATAACCAGATCTGCGGTGTAACGCATCAGCGGTCCATCACCATGGACTTTACGGGTTTCCAGCTCTGCCGCTAATACAAAGCGACCAATTAGCTGCGAAGTGGAATCTTTTAAACGCGCAAGCGAGCGATGCGTGCCATCGTAATAACGTGGCCAGCAAGAAAGGTTCTGTAAACGCTCTAGCGCAGCAGCTGCTTCTTCCTTAGTTGCAGTTGATCCATATCCCGAAACCATTTCGCTATGCAAAATATCAAAATCACGTTCCAAGTTTTCTACTTTAATTTGGCCCACAAAGATGGCATCTTCTAAATCATGAACTGAATAAGCACAATCGTCAGACCAATCCATAATTTGTGCTTCGATACATTTGCGATCTACTGGGGCGGCTTGGCGTACCCAATTAAATATCGCAACATCATCATCGTAAACGCCAAATTTGCGTGGGTTTATCGCGCGCGGCCATGGATATTTAGTTGCCGCATCCAGTGATGCTCGCGTGAGATTTAAACCAACGCTCTTGCCATCTTTATCAACTGTCTTTGCTTCAATCCGCGTTAATAAACGAAAGCTCTGGGCATTTCCTTCAAAGCCCCCAAAATCTTTGGCAACTTCAGCAAGTGCTTCTTCACCATTGTGGCCAAATGGTGGATGGCCTAAATCATGAGATAAACAAGCAGTCTCAAGTAAATCTGGATCTGCACCTAGTGATTCACCGAGTTCGCGACCGATCTGTGCGCATTCCAGCGAATGTGAAAGGCGAGTGCGTTGAAAATCATTCTCCCAAGGAACTGCAACTTGAGTCTTTGCAGCTAAGCGGCGCAGCGCTGCAGAGTGGATAACGCGGGCGCGATCGCGCATAAATTCTGTGCGTCCGGTGCGCTTGGCAGGTTCAAAGAGATAGCGCTCTTGATCTGCTTCACTGTAATTTAACGCCCCGCTCATAGCCCTACCCTAAATGATCGCTGATATGAATGCCGCGCCTGCCAAGGCTCACATAAGCTAAATAAGCGCCGGCTTCCCGTATTAAATAGCGTTTTCCGGAAGCTGCCAAAGCATTTGGGCCAGTCTTTACTGGTGAGCAGGTTGCGACAACTCCTAAATCATTGGCCATAGTCATAGCGCGCCGACAGTGGAACGGATCGGTCACAATAATTACATCTTGCATATTCTTTAACTTCATAAACTTTACATAATTTTCGGTAGATACCCAGGTATCTCGCCCGACTTCTAGCGCGGAAATATTTTTAGATTTAATTCCGTGTGTAGAAAGCCAATACTTTCCAGAGGCAGCCTCAGTTGTGCGATCTCCAGGTGCGCCGGCACCAACGGTAATAATGTGTCGGGCTAAGCCAAGATCGTAAATTCGTTTTGCCTCATCTAAACGCGCTTGTAGAACTTCACCTGGTCGCCCATTTAATTGGGCAGCACCTAGAACAACGATGACATCGCCTTCGCGAGTTAAGGTGTTATGAGCTGCCTGCCAAGTTACACCAACTGCATAAAGTGGCACAGCAATGATGACTAATAAGATCGCAGCAATTACGCGGCGAATAATTTTAAAGATGATCATCCGCCAGAAATCGCATCCTCTAACTCAACTGCTACATCTTCATCAGGATCATTTAGCCAACCATCGGGCAGAGTCGGTGGACGACCATGGCTGACGCGGCCACGTGGTTTCTCGGCAACTTCAACTGGGTATGGCTGATCGGTTAACTGATCAAGCAATCCGCGCAGTTCCGCAAGAGATGAATGCATACCAAATTGGCGACGAAGTTCGCTATTGACGCGAAATCCCTTTAAATACCAGGCCATATGTTTGCGCAGGTCACGACAACCGCGATCTTCTGATTCAAAGTAATCCACTATTAGCTCACCATGGCGATACATAACTTCCCGCACCTGATGAAGCGTTGGTAAAACTTTCTTATCCCCGCCATTAAAAGCTTCGACTAAGTCAGCAAATAACCAAGGACGTCCTAAACACCCGCGTCCAACAACAACGCCTGCGCAACCTGTCTCTTTCATCATCGCTAATCCATCGCTGCCTGACCAGATATCGCCATTGCCAAGTACAGGTGTGCCAGTCGGTTTTAGATGCTCAACTAAACGAGATATCGCCGACCAATCAGCTTTACCTTCATACATCTGTTCTGCAGTTCGCGCATGCAAAGCAACCCAGGCAACACCGCTATCGGATGCTGACTTGGCGGCTTCTAAATAAGTGTGATGATCGGTATCGATTCCGATACGCATCTTTACCGTTACCGGAATTCCAAATGGTTTCGCCGCTTGTACTGCAGCATCAACAATTGATGCAAAGAGTTTACGTTTATAGGGAAGGGCTGCTCCCCCACCTTTGCGAGTTACCTTTGGTACAGGACAACCAAAGTTCATATCAATATGATCGGCTAAATTTTCTTTACCGATCATTGTTACCGCAGCGCGCATCGTGTGCGGATCAACGCTATACAACTGCACCGAACGCGGCCATTCACCGGCACCAGGTGCAATCATGCGCAAGGTGTCGGGGCGTCTTTCTATTAAGGCGCGCGCAGTAACCATTTCCGAGACAAATAATCCAGCGCCTTGTTCGCGACATAGCGCGCGAAAGGCAGAGTTAGTGATTCCCGCCATCGGCGCAAGAACCACCGGTGGATCGATTACATGATCACCACTTGCAAGTGGCAGAGTTAAAGCCACTTAATTAGCAACCAATTAGTTTGGGAGCAAGCCAAGCTTCGACTTGATCAAGGGCAATCCGCTCTTGCGCCATAGTGTCGCGATCGCGAATTGTCACTGCCTGATCATCCAAAGTTTCAAAGTCGATGGTGATGCAATAAGGAGTACCGATCTCATCTTGGCGACGATAACGACGGCCAATTGCACCAGCATCATCAAAATCGATATTCCAGTTCTTACGCAGCTGCGCAGCTAGATCTCGCGCCTTCGGCGATAGATCAGCGTTGCGAGAAAGCGGCAGTACTGCAACCTTTACCGGTGCCAAGCGATGATCAAGTTTTAGAACTGCGCGCTTTTCCATCTCGCCCTTAGCATTTGGCGCTTCATCTTCAGTGAAGGCATCCATCAAAAAGGTTAAGGTGCAGCGATCTACGCCTGCCGCAGGTTCGATAACAAATGGTGTCCAACGTTCGTTCTTCTCTTGATCAAAGTAAGAAAGATCTTTACCGGATGCGGCAGAGTGCGCTTTAAGATCGAAATCGGTGCGGTTAGCAATTCCTTCGAGCTCGCCCCATTCAGTACCAGCAAATTCAAATTTATATTCAATATCCGCAGTGCGTTTGGAATAGTGCGATAACTTCTCTTTTGGGTGGTCATAAATACGTAAGCGATCTGGATTAATTCCTAGATCTTTATACCAAGCAAGTCGCGTATCAATCCAGTATTGGTGCCAATCTTCATCTGTACCAGGCACGACGAAGAACTCCATCTCCATCTGCTCAAATTCGCGAGTACGGAAGATAAAGTTTCCAGGCGTAATTTCATTACGGAATGATTTACCGATCTGACCAATACCAAATGGTGGCTTACGACGTGAGGTCGTCATCACCTGTTCGAAGTTAATAAAGATTCCTTGCGCAGTCTCAGGACGTAGATAAGCAAGTCCTGACTCGTCTTCAACTGGTCCAAGGTAAGTCTTTAACAAACCAGAGAATTGCTTTGGAGTTGTGAACTGTCCTTTATTTCCGCAAGCAGGACAGTTCATATCGGTTAGTGATTCAAGCTTCTTCTTATGCTTTGCTTCATAAGCTTCTTCTAAATGATCTGCGCGATAGCGCTTATTGCACGCGGTACATTCGGTAAGCGGATCGCTAAAGGTTGCCACGTGGCCAGATGCTTCCCAAACTTCACGAGCCAAAATTACGCAAGAATCTAGGCCGACCACATCTTCGCGACCCATCACCATGGATTTCCACCATTGGCGCTTTACATTGTTCTTTAACTCAACTCCAAGTGGGCCGTAATCCCATGAGGCGCGCAATCCGCCGTAAATTTCTGATGAGGGATAAACAAATCCACGTCGCTTGGCGAGGGAAACAATATTTTCTAAACGATCTACGGCCACAATAATTCTCCATCCGGCTGGCTGTCGGCGAATAGCAACGGGTGTTGCAAACGTGTGCTTAGTTTAACTCGTAGGCACCTGGTTCATCAATTGCGCGCGCTAAAAGCGGAATCGCTTCTAGCTTTGTGCGCATCGCACTTAGCGCGCGGCGATAAGAGCCCACATTCTCCCAGCGAGTAACGATCGTCCATAAAGTGGGCTCATCGAGGTTCTGGCCATATTCGCCATCGATAAATCCGGCGCAACTAGATAGCGCTTCATATGCTTTTTTTGCGTCATTTGCAAAGGCAGCGCTTTCAGCAAGGGAAACATTAAAGCGGGCAATTGCGATCACAGGCCCAAGAGTAATAGCGATATCCTTCAACTATGAACATGGCCATCGCCTTTGCTGCAATAACGGTCTTGGCAACCACCTTTGGTGGATATGTTGCGCTCAAATCCAATGATCGCTTCCATTTAGTCTTGGGATTATCTGCTGGTTTATTACTTGGCTTAGTCGGCTTTGATTTGCTCCCTGAAGTATTTTCAACAAATACGAGTTCATTCCTTGGAGTCCCACAAGTTTCAGTTGCAATTCTGGCTGGATTTTTATCACTTCACATTATTGAAGGCGTATTCGGTAGCCACGAACCAGCCGAATCAGATTATGGCCACGACCACGAACACCACAATATCGCCGGCACCTTGGGCGCGCTTGCGATGGGTGGCCATGTATTTCTAGATGGCGTTGGTTTGGGCGTTGCCTTTAAAGTCAGTAACTCACTTGGTTACGCTGTTTTCTTAGCAGTTATGGTCCACGCCTTTAGCGATGGTTTAAATACTGTCTCACTTATTGTAAAAAGTGGAAACTGGACCAAGAAGAGCTTTCGCTTACTTGGCGTAGATGCCGTTGCCCGCATCGGTGGCGCATCAGTTGGTACATACCTAGCTTTAAATGATTCATTACTTGCCCTATATCTAGCGCTTTTTTCTGGCTTTGTTATTTACCTTGCAACATCGCATATCTTGCCGGAAGCCCATTCCAAGCATTCATCACGTTGGACATTCTTTGCAACTCTTCTTGGCGTATTAATTATGTGGGGCGTAGTAACCAGTATTTAAGCCAAATTTCTTAAGCCTTGCCGAATCTTCTATCCCGCTCCGAATACTCCTCGATCGCTTTCCAAAGCAATTTTGGCGTCATATCCGGCCATAAGACATCCATAAAGACGAATTCAGCGTAGACCGATTGCCACGGTAAGAAATTACTGGTGCGTTGTTCGCCGGAAGATCGCAAGAAGAGATCAACATCGCGCATCTTTGGTGAATACAAATACTTTTCAATCGTTTTCTCGGTAATCGCATCGGGCTTTAACTTGCCACGTTTAACATCGCGCGCCAGTGCAGTTGTGGCATCGACGATTTCAGCACGGCCCCCGTAGTTAACACACATATTTAAGGTAAGGGTTTTATTCTTCTTAGTTAAATCTTCGGCCTCTTCTAGCTCGGCGATAACAGATTTCCATAGGCGCTGGGGGCGACCAATCCATTGAATCTTCACACCCATCTCATTTAAACGATCACGGCGCCGGCGCAAAACATCGCGGCTATAGCCCATCAAGAATTTCACTTCTTCGGGAGTGCGCTTCCAATTTTCAGTCGAAAAGGCATATGCGCTTAACTCTTTAACGCCAAAACCAATGGCTGCTTCTACTAAATCAAATAGAACTTTCTCGCCGGCTTCATGTCCGGCAGTCCTTGGTAATCCTCGCTCTTTTGCCCAGCGGCCATTGCCATCCATAACGATGGCGATATGTTGTGGGACTTCCGTCTTTTTACTCAACTTTTAAACTCTCTCCACGATCGGCATACTGCGCAAGCCACGTTCCAGATGCCATTGTAAGTAAGCAACAACTAAACCACTAGCCTCGCGGCGATTACGAGGCTCACTTGCCTGTGCAATATCCCAATCACCGCTTAACAACGCGCCTAGTAATTGCAAAGTTTCCGGTGCCGGCGTTGCACATGCTGACGGCCGACAATCTGCGCAAACTGATCCGCCACCGACTAGTGAGAAGTAACGGTGCGGTCCTTCCTTTTCGCAACGTGAACAATTTGAAGTCGATGGCGCATAACCACCAATTGCAAGGGAGCGAAGTAAGAAGGCATCCAAGATAAGGGATGCGTCATAACGGCTTTCGGCTAGCGCTTTCATGCCGCCGACAACTAACTGAAACTCTTGCAGCGCAGGTTCATATTCTTGCGAGGTAAATCGCTCGGCAGTTTCTAAGATCGCAGATGCAATTGTCCAGCGCTGATAATCATCAGTTAGCGCCTCGCCATAATTATTGATCGCTTCAACTTGAGTAATAGTGTCGAAGGTGCGCCCTTTATGTAATTGGATATCAACGTGGCTACCAGGCTCTAAACGCGCACCAAATTTAGACATCGTGCGGCGCACACCTTTAGCGACTCCTCGCACGCGACCATGTTCGCGGGTTAGTAATGTGATGATGCGATCTGCTTCACCCAGCTTTTGGGTGCGCAAGATAATTGCTTCGTCACGATAAAGGCTCACGAAGGTAAAGGTAGTCAGCGGATAGCGCGATTTATGGCAGACACGACCGCTTTAAGTGAGGCAGTTGTGGTGTTGGGGTCGATTCCGACCCCCCAGAAAACTTCGCTACCAATTGAGCATTCCAGATAGGCCGCAGCCGATGCATCTCCGCCGGCAGCAAGTGCATGCTCGTAATAATCAAGTACTCGCACATCAACGCCATAACTCTGCAAGATATTGCAGAAAGCAGCGATTGGACCATTTCCTTGGCCAGTTAACTCTTTCATCTCACCGCGATCTGAAATCTTTACAGTTAAATGAACATCTTCATCTAGAACTGAAGTTTGTGAAAGCCCTTTTAAGCGGAACCTTCCCCACGGTGCAGATTCAGTTGGCAGATATTCATCTTCGAAGATATGCCACATTGCATCTGCCGTTACTTCACCACCTTCAGAATCGGTCTTAGCTTGCACTACGCGACTGAAATCGATTTGGTGGCGACGCGGTAGATCAAGGTGATGTTCATGCTTCATCAAGTAAGCAACGCCACCCTTACCGGATTGTGAATTAACGCGGATGACTGCTTCATAAGAACGGCCAATATCTTTGGGATCAATCGGCAAATATGGAATAGCCCAAGTAAATTGATCTTTATCAACGCCTGCAGCTTTGGCATCTCTTTCTAGATGTTCAAAGCCTTTCTTAATTGCATCTTGGTGTGAACCAGAAAATGCTGTGAAGACAAGGTCGCCACCGTAGGGATGGCGCTCAGGCACACGTAATTGATTGGCATATTCCACGGTGCGGCGAATCTCATCGATATTTGAGAAATCAATCATCGGATCGATGCCGTGTGAAACTAAGTTCATGCCAAGGGTTACCAAGCAAACATTTCCGGTGCGCTCACCGTTACCGAATAAGGTTCCTTCGATGCGATCTGCTCCGGCTAGATAACCAAGTTCTGCTGCAGCAACACCGGTACCACGATCGTTATGTGGGTGCAGTGAAACAATTACGCTCTCGCGATTTTCTAAATTACGGCACATCCACTCGATGGAATCGGCGTAAACATTTGGTGTGGCCATTTCAACGGTGGCGGGTAAGTTCATGATGGTCTTCCACTGTGGAGTTGGCTTCCAGATCGCATTTACTGCGTTGCAAACTTCCACTGCGAATTCAAGTTCGGTTCCGGTATACGACTCGGGAGAATATTCAAAGGAAACTTTTGTGCCCGGCACAGTTGAAACTAGATCAAGACAGAGCTGCGCACCATCGGTTGCGATCTTCTTAATGCCTTCTTTATCAAGGCCAAAGACAACTCGGCGTTGCAAAGTTGAAGTTGAGTTATAAAGGTGAACGATCGCTTGCTTGGCACCTTTTATTGATTCATAGGTGCGGCGAATTAACGGCTCGCGCGCTTGAGTAAGTACCTGGATTACAACATCATCTGGAATTAAGCCTTCATCGATAATTTTGCGGACAAAGTCGAAATCAGTCTGTGAGGCAGAGGGAAATCCAACTTCGATCTCTTTGTAACCCATTTGGACAAGGAGTTTGAACATCGCCAATTTACGGGGCGTATCCATGGGATCGATCAGCGCTTGGTTGCCATCACGAAGATCTACTGAGCACCACTGCGGCGCATTACGCATCTGCTTAGTTGGCCAAGTGCGATCTTTTAGATCAACCGGAATAAAAGATGAATAACGATGCACTGGCATCGTTGATGGTTTTTGATCAGGGAAATTCTTATTTACTGACATTTGCTTGTGCTCCTAAATTTTTGGGTTTTGTCGGGTTTTACCGGTGCGACAAACCCCGCGGCGAGGGGACCGGCTTACTTGGCCCCGCCACGGCAGCGAAGGAGGAGGCTGCGATGTGTCACGGTTAAAGACATGGTGAAATAGTAACGCGCAGCCTTACTTATGAGCAAGTGGAGTTGAAACTGCGTTAGAAGATGTGGATCTGCTCCATGACTTCCATAATTTTCACAGTTTCAGCAAGGCTCAAGATTGGACTTTCGGTAAGGCCCTTGGCGATGCACTCTTCAACATGGATAGCTTGATACTGCATTCCGCGTCCATTTATCTTCTCTTCATATTTACGTACCAACTTATGTTGGCTGTCATAAATAGTAAATGTGGTCTGTTCAAAGAACCAGCCATCTATTTCAATTCGTCCCTTTGTGCCGTGAATTGCCGCGTTTAGCGTTCCGGCCATAGTCATACAGGAATTAACTAGCGCCAAACTGCCATTGTTATATTGCAGAACTGCAGCAGTTGCCGAATCAACTCCAGTATCAGTCATGATTGATTTTCCGCTGACTGAATCTGGAATTCCAAGAGTTCGGATCGCCATATGAATTGGATAAATACCTAAGTCATAGTGAGCACCGCCACCTTGTTCGCGATTCCAAAGTCGAGGCGCTCTTTCAATTGGTAAGTATTGGCTGTGATCGGCATATACAAAATGTGGAGTCCCGATTTCGCCAGCTTCAATTGCGGCAAAGACCGCGTTCATCGTTGGTAAGAAGCGAGTCCACATCGCTTCCATCACAAATACATTTTTCCGTTTTGCCGCAGCATAGATTTCATGCGCATCTGCAGCGTTCATGGTGAAGGGCTTTTCCAGAAGTACATGCTTACCGGCTTCAATTGCAAGCAAGGCATGGTCGCGGTGGAGCGTCTGAACGGTTGAAATGTAAATGACATCTACTTCAGGATCTGCCACCAGAGATGCGTAATCAGGATGGCGATTTGGGATATTAAATTGATCAGCAAAAGCGTTGGTTCGTTCCATATCGCGCGTAGCAACGGCTTGGATTTTTAGCCCAGCATGACCGAAATCTGCTGCGATGATCTTGGCGATGCCGCCTGCTCCTAAATAACCCCAACGAAGTGCCATGACGCTCCCTATTTTTTAAGTCGAAATTGATTGTGGATATTAATTATGGAATAAGTGTATTGGCGAAAATCTGCCAAGCAAGTAACGATTTCGCAACAAGGGAAAGCGTTATATAGGTGCGCTCTCCCCGCAGATAATCAGCCCATTTGCCGACTTTCTTATATTGCAGATATTGAACAAGTGCGAATGAGTTAAAGAGGATGAAAATCGTTAAGACTATGAAGTAGACAAAAGTAGGCGCTTTATTCTCGCCCGCTCCACCTATGGCAAAGACGTAGAAGACCAGCGCAAGCCAAGGGACTATGCCGGCGATACAGCCGAAGATAAATGGCACCCAACCACCATTGCCAGGTTCTTCATATTTCTCTTGCAGCCATCCAAATAAAATCATGGAAGCGTTGACGCCGAAGATTGCAATTAAAGCTGTGATATCTGAAATTCCAGTTATTTGTGCAATTAGAACGATCATTACTGAAGAGCTGATTGAATATTCAACCCAACGGAAGAAGTTTCGGTGTGCAGCAAGTCCTGCGATATAGCGAGGGAAGAATTTTGGGCTAATGACAATAAAGTGAGCAAGCGATGAAAGCCCCAAGAATATTGCGACACCGATTGCAAGTGGTGCGTTGTACAAAACAATTAGATCACCGTATGTGCTACCGGGAGGGCCAGACATATATCGCGCAGTAATCGGTAAGGTGAAATCTGTTGCCAGGGCAAGTACTGCCACCATCTGTGCCAGGTGAAGAACGCCGGCGATTAAATTGATGCGGCGCAAACCGCTATCGGTTATCTCTTTAGCCATACCAATAAAGTAACAGCCAAAGTCTGCTTTACCCCGTTAAAGAACTGGTAAATACCGATCTAATTCGTAGGCGCTGACCTGGCGGCGATAGTCCTGCCATTCGGCGCGCTTATTGCGCAGCACGTATTCAAAGACATGCTCGCCTAAAGTCTCACGTACGAGTTCGCTCTTCTCCATCACCGCAATCGCCTCATCGAGGTTGGCCGGCAGTGAAGCAGGAGCTGCATCATCTACTAACTCGTAGTTCTCTTCAATGCCTTTAAGACCAGCTGCCAACATAACTGCATATGCCAGATATGGATTGCAGGCCGAATCTGGTGAACGGAATTCAATTCGCGTTGAGTTCTCTTTATTTGGTTTATACATCGGAATACGCACTAAAGCGCTGCGATTGTTATGGCCCCAGTTAATGAGTGCGGGCGCTTCTCCCCCGCCTTGCAGGCGCTTATAAGAATTGACCCATTGATTTGTTACCGCAGTAATTTCAGATGAGTGCTTCAAAATGCCAGCGATAAATGAGCGCGCCACTTTCGATAAATTAAATTCGGCAGATGCATCATAGAAAGCGTTCTTCTCGCCTTCAAATAAAGATACGTGGGTATGCATACCGCTGCCCGGGTGATCAGTAAATGGCTTTGGCATAAAGGAGGCGTAGAAACCTTGTTCCAGCGCCACTTCTTTAATCACATGGCGAAAGGTCATGATGTTATCTGCGGTGCTTAAGGCATCGGCATAACGCAAATCAATTTCTTGCTGACCAGGTGCTCCTTCATGATGGCTAAATTCGACAGAGATTCCCATCGCCTCGAGCATCGTGATCGCTTGGCGACGGAAGTCATGTCCAACAACTGCTGGCGTGTGATCGAAATACCCACCTTGATCAACTGGAATCGGTTGTTCGCCCTTTACGGGATCTGATTTAAATAAGAGGAATTCAATTTCCGGGTGGGTGTAACAGGTGTAACCCATCTGTGCTGCTTTATTTAAAGTTCGGCGCAATACGTTGCGGGGATCGGCATGTGATGGCGAACCATCTGGCATCGTAATATCGCAGAACATGCGAGCCGCACCTGGTGATTCAGTACGCCAAGGCAGAATAGAAAATGTTGCAGGGTCCGGCTTTGCCAACATATCTGATTC
>CANIAV010000013.1 GCA_947465365.1 Actinomycetota bacterium
CATGGAGCAGTTGGTAATTAACCCCAAAGCTCTTTGATTTCAACAACGCGACCTTCGTTGATGCTCTTATGAGCAGCAAGGCCGGTAACAACGCTAGTTACTCCATCTAGCAAAGTTACTTCTGCTGGAGTTGAATTAAGAATGGCATCACGGAATTTCACATGTTCAATATATGAAGCGCCATAGTGATGCCCCATGTACTTAACATCGTAGTTATGGACAATTTTTACTTCGCTTCCCCGCGCGCGGCTGGCACCTTGAGACCAGTTGGAAAGATCGCCAATTGAATCGCGCCGTGATGCCTTAACTGTTTGAGATGGCAAGAATGACTCTATCTTTCCCTTATCGCCAACTATCGTCAGGATTTCCTTATCGAAAGATCCCTCGGCAAACATACAGAGATCGAGCATGCCACGCGCACCGCTGGCGTATTCCAGAATTACATAGGCGTTATCAAGCATATTTGCTTGACGCCCATCATATTTTTCATTTATGTGATTAACGCTCTGACCGCCGGATGCGAAGACTCGGATTGGCTGTTCGCCCAAAACTAAATCCATCAAATTAAAATAGTGACAACACTTCTCAACTAAAGTTCCACCCGTGCGTTCGGTAAATCGATTCCAGTTATCAACTTTCGGATAAAAAGGTTCTCGATGTTCGCGAATCGATATTTGATGAATCTTGCCGGCGTCGCCTTCTTTAGCTCTTGCGATTGCTTCAGTGACTGGTGGCATAAATCGATATTCCAAACCCATCCACGTAATTGCACTTCGCTTGGCATCGCAATCGAGGATAGATTTTAAATCTGCGATAGTTGTTGCCAGCGGCTTTTCAACAAAGACAGCCAAATTGGTAGCGAGAGCATCTTTCAAGATGGCCGCATGTGTGTCATTTGGGGTAGCGATGATTACGGCATCGATTAACCCCGAATCTAAAAGATCGCGATGGTCGCTAAAGGCCTTAGCCCCCGGCGCCATTTCAAGAGCCGCCGCAATCGATGGGCTGTGCGAGTCACTGATCGCCGTGACGGTTGCGCCCCCCATCACCTTGATATTGGAAATATGCTCGCGCCCCATGCTTCCAACGCCGATCACGCCGTAACGAAGCTCGCTCTTCATAGCCACAGGTTAGACCACTGAGGATTATTTGGGCAGAGCCCTAGACGAAACACGCTCACCTATCCTAGACTCCTGCAAGAGGTCAGACCACTACCCCTAATTATGCGAGAGAGGAACGTCAGATATGGCAATTACCCCACCGCAGTATCTGCTTCATCATGATGGCGATAACGTGGCCGTTGCGATGATGGATATGCAGCCAGGAACTCTTCACGGTCGATCCGTGAAAGAAGGAACAGAGAGCACCGCGGTTTTAAATCACGCGATTCCGCTCGGCCACAAATTTGCCCTAACAGATATTGCAAGCGGCGAAGCGATCATTAAATACGGAATCAAGGTTGGACTTGCTTCAGCTGCGATCAAAAAAGGCGATTACATTCACACACACAATATGAGGAGTTATCGATGGGAAGCAAGCCGCGCTTAATGGGATACCGCCGCGAAAACGGCGCTATGGGTATCCGCAATCACGTAATTATTCTGCCCCTTGATGACCTATCAAATGCTGCCGCAGAAGCTGTAGCAAAAGTCATTCCAGGCACTCTCGCATTGCCGCATGCATTCGGACGCCTGCAATTTGGTGAAGATCTAGAGCTGACTTTCAATACTTTAATTGGTACTGGCGTAAACGCCAACGTTGCCGCCGTCGTTGTGATCGGCATTGAACCAAAATGGACACAACGCGTAGCTGATGGAATTGCAAAGACAGGCAAACCTGTTGCAGCATTTTCAATCGAAGGCAAAGGCGACCTTAAAGTAATTCAAGAAGCAAGTCGCGTAGCAGCGATGTTCCTACAAGATGCATCTGGCCTGGAACGTGAAGCAGCCGAAATGGGCGACATGATTATGTCGATCAAATGTGGCGAGTCAGATACAACTTCAGGACTTGGTTCTTGCCCGACTACGTCACAAGCAGTCGATCGCTGGGTAGCCGCCGGTGGAACGGTCTTCTTTGGCGAAACATCTGAGCTAACTGGTGGCGAACACTTAATCGCTGACCGTTGCATCGACGATGCTTGCCGCGATCTATTCCAACTCACTTACGACAATTACATAAAGGTAATTGAAGCAACGGGTGCAAATCTTCTAGGTTCACAGCCAACACAAGGAAATATTGCTGGCGGACTTACAACTATTGAAGAGAAGGCCCTTGGAAATATCGCTAAGACTGGTTCGGTTCCAGTTGTTGGAGTTCTAAAGCCAGCAGAAGCGCCAGACCCAAAGAAAAAAGGCCTTTACTTTATGGATTCTTCTTCGGCAGCAGCAGAGTGCGTAACTCTGATGGCAGCAGGTGGCGCAGTTATTCACTTATTCCCAACGGGACAAGGCAATGTGATTGGTAATCCAATTATCCCTGTCCTGAAGTTAACAGCGAATATCAAGACTGCTAACTCAATGACTGAACACATCGATCTCGATGTTTCTGGACTATTGCGTTATGAATATGACTTAACCAAGGCTGGCGACATGATGATGGATGTCATTAATCAAACTGTTAACGGACGCCTCTGCAAGGCGGAAGTTATGGGCCATCGTGAATTCACCTTCACAAAGTTGTATATCTCCGCATAATGATTCTCATCTCTGAGGATGTCTGGGGAACTCCCTTCCAAAAACTGGAGGGGAGTTTTCCCATTGTCAGAAGCGACGACTTGTGGAAGAACCCAGATGAATTAAAGAATTTAATAAAGGATGTAACCGCCTTGGTTGTGCGAAATAGAACCAAAGTAACTGCAGATGTTATTGCGGCCGCTCCAAATTTAAAGGTGATCGCTCGCGCCGGAGTTGGTCTAGACAATATTGATATCAAAGCCGCTGATGCAGCAGGCGTTGTAGTCGTTGCCGGCCTGGGTGCAAACGCTGTAAGTGTTGGCGAATTAACTTTAGGTTTGGCGCTATCTCTTTTAAGAAATATTCCAGGACATGATTCAGTTACTCGTGACGGAAACTGGATCCGCACTCCGGGTCGCGAATTGTCAGGCCTAACCTGGGGGCTACTTGGATGCGGAGCAACTGGTTTAGCAACCGCGAAGTTACTTCAGGGATTTGGTTGCACAATTATCGGATATGACCCGTATGCCAAGGATTTGCAGGGAATCGAGCAAACGACTTTTGAAAAAGTTTTAAAGCAGAGCGATGTTGTAAGTATTCATATGCCATCGACTACTGAAACAAATGGTTCCATAAATTCCGAGACTCTCAAATTGATGAAGCCTGATGCGGTCATAGTAAATGTTGGACGTGGCGAAGTTATAAATGAAGCAGATTTAATGAGCGCTTTGCAGGCAAAGGTAATTGCTGGTGCTGCCCTAGATGTCCGTGCGCAGGAACCTCCGGTAAAAGGCGAAATGGAAATTATTCCAAACCTAATTTTGACACCGCATGTCGCTGGTATAACCAAAGAAAGCCAACTGCGAATAAATGAAATCCTTGCCTCTAACATCTGGAAAGTTTTAAAGGATGAATCTGCTACCCATGCCGTTGGCGCCTTAAAAGTAAGCAGCAACTAATGGCGCAACTCACCGTTGGCTCAGCAATCGAACAAGCAAAATCCTTACTGATTTCTAGTGGAGTTCCTGTGCAAGAGGCTGAAACCACAGCACGTTGCATCGTTGCAAGTGATCGTTGGGGAATAGGAAGCCATGGGTTAATGCGACTTCCTTTCTATCTGGCACGTTTACAAGCTGGCGGTATCAAGGCAGATGCAAAGTTTAAAATAGTTACTGATCTACCAAGCTTGGTGGTCTTTGATGGTGACGATGGGCTTGGCCATTGGCAGTTACAGAAAGCCGCCGAAACTGCTGCAGAACGTGCTCAAAAAAATGGAATTGCAGCTGTTGGTATTGGCCGCTCCAACCATTGTGGCGCTTTGGGAATCTATGTTTGGCCGATGATTAATAAAGGTTTAGTTGGAATTGCATTCAGTACCGGCCCAGCAGTAATGCCTCCTTGGGGCGGAAGTTCAGCGCTGCTCTCAACTTCACCTATTGCCGCCGGAATTCCCACAAATCCTCCAACAGTTATAGACCTTGCAACAAGTGCGGTAGCAAGAGGGAAAATTCAAGCAAAGGCGCAAGCTGGAGCTGAACTTGAGCCAGGTTGGGCATTTACCAAAGAAGGTGCGCCAACAACTGATGCCAAAGAAGCGCTAGCAGGAATGTTGGCACCGCTGGGTGGAGTAAAGGGTTACGCGATTGCGGTATTGGTCGAATCTCTAACAGGAATGTTGATTGGGCCATCCTTGGCAAAAAATATCCCAGATATGTTCTCGGCGGATCAAGATGCAAAGCCACAGGAGATTTCACATTTTATAATTGCAATAGATTCTGCAAAGTTATCGGTAGATGGTGAGAATTCAAGAACTTCTGATTTTCTAACTGCCATCACTGATGCTGGAGGACGTCTACCTGGATCAAATCGTGTTAATCCGGAGAATCTAGATATGGCAGAAAGCATCACAATCACAGATCAGGTAGCAGATCAGCTATCGCAGTGGTCGGCTAAGTTGGGAATTTAAATGATCAAGACCGCCCCCGGACTTGGGCTTATTGGAGCAGTTGTAGCCATCGCTTTTCAAATCCATAATTTCCAACCTGCGATTAGCCCGTTGGCGCTCTGTGTTGCCTTTGGGTTCGCAATTGCAAACTTTGCGGCGTGGCCAACATTTGCAACTGCAGGGACAACCCTTGCGAGTAAGAAATTGATGCGGATCGGTGTAGCGCTACTTGGAGCACAAGTGAGCGTACTTTCTCTTAAAGCAATTGGCGTCAAGGGAGTTATTACCGTAATTCTCGTTGTTACTTTTACGATCGTTGGAATATTGACGCTCTCCAAAATATTTAATATGAGTGGTGAACTTGGCCTGCTTATTGGCGTCGGTTTCGGTGTATGTGGAGCAACTGCCGTTGCCGCAATCCGTCCACAAACTCGGGCGACAGAAGAAGAAACTTCTTATGCAATCGCTTTGATATCTCTCTGTGGCACACTGTCAATTTTTATTCTGCCATTTCTTGGCCATCTACTCGGATTATCTGATCAAACTTTTGGCTCTTGGGCTGGTGCTGCAGTACACGATGTTGGTCAAGTAATTGCGACCGCATCTGTCTGGAGTGATGATGCAGTCAAATCTGCAGTAGTAATTAAATTAGCTCGCGTCTGCTTACTGGCCCCAATAGTTTTAATTCTTTCCATACGTCACCGCCGCTACCTAACTTCAATTGCACATAAGAACGATCTAACAACGGATCAAGCAAATCAAAAAAATAGCAAGGTGCCGCTAATTCCATTCTTTGTAATAGGTTTTATTGCTGTAGCTATAATTCAAAATACGTTAGATATTCCAACAGGTCTTCATGATGCGATTGTTCTAATCAGCAAAATTCTTTTAGGTGCGGGTCTTGTAGCGCTGGGGTCAAGCGTTCGGTGGAGATCAATCCGTGCAATCGGACCAAGACCATTGGTTATGGGAATGATCGCCTGGGTAATTGTTGCTGGAGTGGCTCTTGTTGCAGTACAAATCACTGGACTCTGAGAGTAATTAATATCCAATCATCGTCAGTAAGCGCCAAACGTTCGCAAGTAGACAGTACTGGACTCTTTTAATAGCCTTTGCGAGTATTGCTAACTCCACGAAAGGGAGACAACGTGCAAAAACCTAAATCGCTAATTTTCGCAGTAACAATTGCTCTTGCATTTGGTTTAACTGCTTGCTCAAAGTCAGAGTCGACCGACGTTGCTTCAGCATCTTGCGCAAAAGCTGATCTTGCGACTGTTACTTCTGGCAAACTTACAATCGCAACGGGGGAGCCTGCTTACTATCCTTGGGTAATCGATGACAAGCCAGAGACCGGTGAAGGTTTTGAAGGAGCTGTTGCATACGCAGTTGCCAAACAACTGGGCTACACAAATGATGAAGTTGTCTGGGTTCGTACCACATTTGATGGCGCAGTCACGCCAGGTGAGAAGAATTTTGACTTCAATTTGCAGCAATTCTCAATCACTGCGGATCGTTCAAAGGTAGTTGATTTCTCATCACCTTATTACACCGCTCCACAAGCAATCGTCTCTTACAAGGGCAGCAAGATTGCCGGCAAGACTTCTATTGCAGATCTGAAGAGTGCCAAGCTTGGCGCCGCAGTTGGCACAACTTCACTTGATGCAATCGAAAAACAAATCGGTATCAAGCCACAGGTATTTAATGACAACGCTTCTGGAGTTACCGCACTTAAGAATGGTCAGATCGATGGTCTAGTAGTAGACCTTCCAACTGCCTTCTATCTCTCAGGAGTTGAAGTAAAAGATGGTCTAATTGTTGGTCAGCTTCCATCAACTGGTGCTGGCGATCAATTTGGTCTCTTGCTGTCAAAGGGAAGCAAGCTAACAAAATGCGTTACTGGCGCAGTTGATGCAATTACTGCCGATGGCACTCTGGCTGCAATTACTGATAAGTGGTTAGCCACTGATGCAGGCGCACCAGTTTTAAAGCCATAAGCAACTTGCTGTAAAAGTTAGATAAACGCGGTAGTTTGGCGACCATGTCAGAGCGAAATCACTCTGCTTGGTCGCCAAGCTCACGCGAATTACAACGTCGCGCACTTCGTCGTAAATTGAGTCGCAAGCAAGCTTTAATTGCTGCTGTTTCATCAATACTGGTTTTAGGCACGCTCACGACAATTTTGGTTACATCCCCAGGGTGGGAAGTCGTAAAGGCAACATTCTTTGACATTCAATACGGAAAAGAAGTATTTCCTACCGTCCTTAAAGGTCTCTGGATAAATCTGCAGTTAACTTTCTTTGGCGGAGTAGCAATTGGAATTATCGCTATGGGGCTTGCGCTCATGCGAACTACCAAGTCTCCGGCGCTTACGCCATTTAGATTTTTAGCTACGGCTTACGTTGATATCTTCCGAGGCGCACCGCTGATCTTGATCATCTTGTTAGTTGGCTTCGGAGTTCCAGCCCTTCGCCTGCAAGGGGTATCCAGCAATGTGATTGTTCTCGGAACAATTGCGGTTGTACTTACCTATTCTGCATATGTGGCAGAAGTTATTCGCTCGGGAATTCTATCCATTCATCCCAGCCAGAGAGCTGCTGCTAGATCACTTGGCTTAACTTCTGGCCAAACAATGCGCTTTGTTGTATTACCTCAGGCGCTACGCCGAGTTGTACCGCCGCTGCTAAATGACTTTGTATCTCTATTAAAAGATACCGGCCTAGTTTCAATTCTTGGAGTTACAGATGCAGTACGTGCAGCACAGATAAATGCCAGTCGAACCTTTAACTACACACCTTATGTAGTTGCCGCAATCCTCTTTTTACTTATAACTATTCCAATGACGCGCTATACCGATCGTGCCATCCGCCATCGGACACAAGCGCAAAATTCGGAAGGGGCGATTTGATGGCTAACGTCCTTGAGCTACAGAACGTCCGTAAAGCATTTGGATCTGAAGTTGTCTTGAATAATCTCTCATTACAAGTTCCTGAGCACACCGCCACTGTTCTAATTGGAGCATCTGGATCTGGAAAGTCCACGCTGCTGCGATGCATTAATTTGCTAGAAACGATCGATGATGGGCAGATATTTTTGGATGGTCAGGAAATCACCGACCCTTCAATTAAAGTTGACGATGTTCGCCGTAAATTAGGAATGGTCTTTCAATCCTTTAATCTCTTTCCTCATAAAACCGTTCTGGAAAATATCACCCTCGCTCCAGTTAAAGTCCAAGACAAGAGCGAAGATGAAGCGTATGAGATTGCAACAAAACTCCTATCCCGGTTTGATCTGGCAGATAAAGCAGATCAATACCCAGATCGTTTAAGCGGGGGACAGCAACAACGCGTTGCAATTATTAGATCGTTAGCGGTTAATCCGCGACTACTTTTATTAGATGAAATTACTTCAGCCCTTGATCCAGTTCTTGTAAATGAAGTCTTAAGTATTGTGCGTGATCTTAAACTGGATGGTATGACGATGGTTCTGGCTACCCATGAGATGGGATTTGCCACACAAGTAGCCGATGAAGTCTGTTTCTTGGAATCTGGAAATATTCTGGAACGAGGAAGTGCTGAGCAAGTACTTAAAAACCCGACAGATCCAAAAACTCAAGAATTCCTAAAGCGAGTACACCAAGCAGGCCGGCTTTAGATTTAATTTTTTAGGTGATAAGTTCAAGGCCTTAACTAGGGAGTATTTGGATGTCTAGCGTGATCGAGGCAATTGTCTGGAAAGACAACAGGATTGTCTTACTTGATCAAACCCAAATTCCCATCTCTGAAAATTACATTTCATATGACGAGCTAGCCCCATATATCGACGCCATTCAACGCTTGGTCGTTAGAGGAGCTCCCGCTCTCGGTGTTGCAGGTGCTTACGGAGTAGTCCTTGCAATAGATGAGGCAGCGCGAAAAGGACATAACGCCAACGAGTTAGAGCACAAAATTGATTTGCTTCGTGATGCTCGCCCAACTGCCGTTAATCTGGCATGGGCGGTTGAGAAGATACGCAAACATTTACCGGAAGGCCGTGACGCTGTCCTTGCTGCGGCGCACCAATTGGCGAGAGAAGATAAGCAATCGAGCACCGATATGGGAAATATTGGCGCTGATTGGTTAATAAACAAATTAGGCTCAAAACCTTTAACACTTTTGACACATTGCAATACTGGTTCGTTAGCAACTACCGGTACAGGTACTGCATTAGGCGTAATCAAAGAGTTGCATAAGCGCGGAAATGTAAAAGAAGTTTATGCAGATGAGACTCGTCCGTTGCTGCAAGGTTCAAGACTTACAGCTTGGGAACTTATGAAATCTGAGATCCCTTATCGAATCGAACCAGATGGCGCTGCTGCGATGGCGATATTAAGCGGACGTATTGATGCTGCTCTGATTGGCGCGGATCGAATCGCAAAGAACGGTGATTCAGCGAATAAAATTGGTTCACTCAGTGTGGCTCTGGCTTGTCACGCCGCAGGAATTCCTTTCTTGGTAGTTGCGCCTGAATCAACGGTTGATCGGTCAATTGCAACTGGCGGCGATATTCATATCGAGATTCGTGGAGATGAAGAGCTAACGCAATTTAAAGGTATTCAAGTGGCGCCACTTGGTGCAAAGACATTTAATCCAGCATTTGATGTAACGCCAGCAAAGTACATAAGCGCAGTTATCACTGAAAAACAATCCTATGAAATAGCAGAGGGCCAAACGTTATGAGTGAATTAAAACCGCTACATGATCTAGTCGCACGTTCTCAGAAGATCGGTGCTGACCAGTCAATGGTTGTTTACGGTGGCGGTAATACCTCAAGTAAAGGAGAGATTAAAGATCACCTCGGTCGCCTGAAGAAAGTTTTATGGGTTAAGGGCTCTGGCGCAGATATGCAATATGCCATCGATCGCGATTATCCCGCGCTATATCTAGAAGATTTATTAGCGCTACGGGATTTTGATGCGTTAGATGATGACACGATGGTTGATTATGTGACTCGTGCATTGGTTGATCCAACTTCACGCAGACCTTCTATCGAAACTCTTTTACACGGCTTCTTGCCTGCTAAACACATTGACCACGTGCACGCAGATGCTATTTGTGCGCTGACGAATCATCCGCAAGGCGAAAAGGCTGTGCGTGAAGCCCTCGGTGAAAATTTTGCATACGTTGATTGGCTTCGCCCTGGATTTAATCTCTCAAAGATAGTTGGCGGCCTCGGAGATTATGCCGGTGTCGTACTTGCACATCATGGACTAGTTGTTTGGGATGAAGATTCAGATCGTTGTTATCAAAAGACGCTAGATACAGTCGCTCTGGCAGATAAGTATTTAGATTCGCTAAATAAGCGCCCTGCGGCAAACTTCCAGCACCAGGATCTACCTGATGAAGAGCTAAAAGATTTACTACTTAAATTACGTGGAACAATTGGCAAGAAGCAGTTACTACGCACCGATAAACGTTTGGCAGAGATTGCATCTCGTCCGGATCTAAAGAAGATTCTCGCCCTTGGCGCATCGAGTGCCGATCACATGCTGCGGATTCGTCCCAAGTCAGCAACCGTAACTTTGGAAGATACCGAGACTGGCATAAAGGAATTTCGTGAGAATTACGCCGCCTACTTTGAAGCGAATAAATCATTGCTTCCGGCCGGTTATGTCAGCCATGGCAATGATCCTAAAGTCATCATCGTTCCTGGAGTCGGCGCAGTAACAGCTGCAACCACAATTAAAGAGAACACGATGTTGGCAGATATTGCCTCCCACACTCATAAAGTTGCCGCACGGGTTGTAGATGTCTTTGGCGATGGTGACACTATTTCTGACGCCGAGATTTTCGGCTTTGATTACTGGCCGATGGAGTTATTTAAGTTAAAGAATAAGCCGGCACCTGCTCAACTAGATGGCCACATCATTATCGTAACTGGCGCCGGCAGCGGCATCGGTCGTGGGGTTGCGTTAGAACTTGCTAAACGTGGAGCGCACTTAGTGCTTGCTGATATTGAAGAAGCCGGGCTAATTGAAGTTGAAAAGGAATTTGCTGAAAATAAGTGCAATCCTCCTTTATTGATTTTGGGAGATCAGTCCAAGGAAGCAGATGTTCAGGCAACTGTTACAAAAACTATTAAGCACTTTGGCGGCTTAGATGGTGTAGTTATCAACGCCGGCATTGGAATTAGCGACAAGCTAGAAGATCTAGATGTTGAGAAATGGCGCCGTGGTTTAGATATCAACTTATCTAGCGCTTTTATGTTGACTAAAGAAGCAATGAAGGTGATGCGCAAGCAGAAGATGGGCGGATCGCTGGTTTATATAGCGAGCAAGAACGCATTTTCACCAGGTGCTGGCTTCGGCGGTTATTCAGTGAGCAAGGCAGGAATGCTGCAGTTGATGCGTATTGCATCTCTGGAAGGTGGAAGCGCCGGAATTCGCTGTAATGGAATTAACCCTGATGCCGTATTTGATAACAGCAAATTGTGGGAAGGCGGTATTCGCGAACAACGTGCAGCTGCACATGGCGTGAAACCAGAAGAGCTTGAAGATTTCTATGCCTCTCGCAATCTTCTTAACGCGCGAGTTAGAAGCCTTGATGTAGCCCGAGCTGCTGCCTTCTTCTTAAGCGATGAATCATCGCGTACTACTGGTAGCGTCATCGCAGTAGATGGTGGCGTTGCTGCCGCATTCCCAAGGTAGAAACAGTCCTATAACAAAGGTGGAAGCGCTTTAATGGATCGTATTTACGTAACTTACGCATTTGTAGGTGAAAACCCAGCTGCTATCGCCGATGTAATTAGGGTAGAACAAACGATTGAATTTCCATACGAGCTTGCGCCAAGTTGGATTCAAGAAGAAATTGTTGGAAAGATAGAAGAGATTTCATCGCAAGATAAAACCAATCATTTGATCACTATCTCCTATAACCCTGATGTGGCCGGGGGAGAGCTAAATCAATTATTGAACGTACTTTGGGGCAATGTCTCACTATTTCCTGGGGTGAAGATGGTTGATCTCAAATTGCCTATGCAACTTTTACAGAAATTTGCTGGGCCTCGTTTTGGAATTAGTGGATTACGTAAATTATTTAACGCACCGACCCGTCCTTTAGTTGCAACAGCGCTTAAACCTATGGGATCAGATGCCAAAACGTTGGCAGAAGTTGCGCGCACCTTAGCGCTGGCGGGTTTTGACCTAATAAAAGATGATCACAGTTTGGCAAATCAACCTTGGGCAACTTGGAAAGATCGAGTAACTTTAATTTCGCAAGCAGTCAATGAAGCAAATGCGACCACTGGTGGCAGCTCTGTTTATGCCCCAAGTTTAAATCTACCTTTTGATCAAATTAGCGATGCGGCACACACTGCGAAAGAGTTAGGAGCTGGTGCTTTATTGGTTATTCCAGGAATCACTGGTTTTGATTCTCTCCGTAAAATTGCATCAGATAATTCGATCGCACTTCCAGTTCTGGGTCACCCGGCGATGTTGGGTTCATTAGTGATATCTAAAGATGAGGGAATCTCACACGGAATCGCATTGGGAACCTTTATGCGCCTTGCTGGTGCTGATATTTCAATCTTCCCAAATATTGGGGGACGCTTCTCATTTACTTCCGCCCAATGTTTAGAGATTGCAGATCGCTCACGTGAAAACTTAGGGAAGTTAAAACCAATAATGGTCGCCCCAGCAGGTGGCATGACTTTGGAGCGAATCCCAGAAATGATCGAGATGTATGGCAAAGATGCTGCTCTATTGATCGGTGGCGCTCTCTCTCGCGGACACTTGGCAGATAACGCTGCTCGCATGTGCGAAATGGTGCGCGCCTACTAAACTTAGCCACATCATGTGGAAGAAGATAAAGAAGTTATTCGCTGACCGTCGCGTCTGGGTGCGTCAAATTATTGTGGCTGGCTTAGCTGGGGCTGTCTCCTGGCAAGTAGGTGATTTACTAATTAAAGATGGTGGCGTTGTCGCCGCAATTGTTTGTACTTTATCAATCCGTATTTCGCTCCATAAATCAGTGCGCGAGGGCTTTGGCCAAATCGTTGGTACTGCCATAGGTGCATCCGTTGCTCTCTTGAATGTATCGATCTTTGATGTTGGATTTATAGCCGTCGGCCTC
>CANIAV010000014.1 GCA_947465365.1 Actinomycetota bacterium
ACCTTACTGATCGAGATGGGAATCGATCCTTCAAAGATCATCGTTAAAGATGCCAGCGGGCTTTCTAAAGAAAATAAAGTAACTGCCAATGTAATGGCGCAACTTTTATACAAGATTCATTCCGATCCAGTTTTAGCCAAATTGATAGATGGGCTACCAGTGGGTGGCGAAACTGGGACTTTACGTAGACGATATGTCGAAACTGCTCCAGATGCCGTTGGGTTGGTAAAGGCTAAGACCGGCACTTTAACTGGGACGGTAAGCCTGGCGGGATATGTGCAATCCGGTGATCGCGAATACGCATTTGTAGTGATCGCTGACAAGATCAAACGGACAAACGCTGCTAGTGATCGAGCGCGCAAAACTTTAGATCGTTACTTAGCCAAGATTGCTGCGCCTCTAATGGAACCAATTGTTGATACGGCCACGGCAGTTACTGATTTGCAAACACCTTAATAGATCCGCCGTAACAAGCAACCCAAGTCCGAGAAGTAGATGAATCGTAAGTAACTCCAATTGGTTCAGGACAGACTTTGATATTTTGAATCACCTTCATATCCGAAGTACGAACTTTGGAGAGCGTTCCACTGCCAAAGTTAACAACGAAGAGCGCTGAACCATCTGATGAGATTGCTAAGCTGCGCGCAGATTTTCCAGTGGCTACAGTCTTTATCGCCTTATTCGTTTGCAGATCCCAAGCGATTACTTTTCCTGAAATATTGAGAGTCGCATAGAGTTTTGTGTCATCGGCGGATAGTGAGATCGCGCGAGGGTTGGAACCGATTGGAATATAGGAAACGGTAAAGTCTTCGAGATTTATCCGGTGGATTCTATTTCCGCCCATTTCGGCAACATATGCGTACTTGCTATCACTAGAAATGGCGATACCTCGTGGATATCGACCGATCTTTATAGATTTAACTGTCTTCTGTGTTTCCACTGAAATTACCGTCACGGTATATGAGCACCAGTTTGAGACCAGTATGTATTTATTATCAGGGGTTACCTTTACAACTTTCGGAACAGCGCCAACTGGATAAAGCGCATCAATAGCATTTGTCTCTAAATCAATCCGGGATAAGTAACTGGTATCAAAACCCGATGCAGGGGAGCAGGTGTCGTGACCTTCTTTATTAAATCCTTTTCCATACATCGCGTAATTAGTGAAATATAAGTATTTTCCGTCAGGTGAGTATGCACCTTCGACTGGTGCACCTTTGTAATTACCTGAATATTTAGAGAGTCCAAATTTGGAGAGTTGTACAGAATCAGCAACCGTCGCCTTTAACTCCATTGTTACTGCATCATAAATTGTTACGCTATGGCGGTACATCATGTTATGGGCGCTAACTAATCCAGAGTTGGAAGCTTGAACCGATTTAGGTGATATCGATCCTGAAATAGTTTTGAGAAGAGTTAATTTAGTTTCATCTGTTGTAGCACTTGCTGATGTTGTAAAAAGTGGGGCCAGTAACGAGAGCACAAATAGAAAACTCACTCTCTTTAGCTTCATAGAGAGTGAGTTTACCTACGAAATTTAGTCGTCGTCGCCTTCGCGTTCTTCATGTTCGCCACGACCATCATGCTCACCGCGACCTTCATTTTCATCATCTCCACCTCCGCTTGGTAGAGCTGCAATCTTTGGTTGCTTTGGTGCAACTGGGTTCGCTTTTGAAGTAACAGGTTTCGTGGCAACAGTTGTTGCCTGAGGGGTTACTTGAACCGCAGCAGGTGAAGAGTTACTTTGAATTGGAGCCACCTGTTCAGTCGCGCTTGCTGGCGCTTCATCACTTATTTGAGCAGCAATCGCTCCTATGCCCACGATTGCAAGGGCGACAGAAGCAATCAAAGCCGGAATAAGCCGAGTCGACTTCTTTATGGTTGGAACAGAATCTGCGTCTGCAAGTTCCATCCATTCAGGCTTTTGTGGAGGTGTCATTTTGGCCCCTTTCGTTATCTGAAAAGTAAGGCATGAGCCTTAGAAGAGCCTGAGAACACCAGGCGACAATGCTGAGTAATCTGTACTAGTGCAAGAGCAAATGAGCGTATCCCTCAGGACCAGAGCGATTTCTTATCTGGAATTGATGAAGTTAAGGGTCGTTGAGTTACTTCTTGTAACCACATTGCCAGCAATGGTTTTGGCCAAACAAGGGCTACCTTCACTTAAATTAACTATTGCAACTTTAATTGGCGGAACGCTCGCAGCCGGAAGCGCCAATGCTTTCAATATGGTTATCGAAGCTGATTCAGATAAGTTGATGAAACGAACCGCTAAGCGCCCACTTGCTGCTGGAGTAATAGGTAAGACTGAAGCAACAATTTTTGCAACTATTATTGGTTTGCTTTCACTCGCGCTATTTCAAATATTTACAACTCCGCTTGCGACTCTTTTATCATTCATTGCAATTGCCTTTTATGTAGTTATTTATACGATCGCATTAAAGAAACGAACCCCACAAAATATTGTTTGGGGAGGCGCAGCCGGTTGTATGCCTGCACTAATTGGTTGGGCAGCTGTAACTAACTCATTATCAATAACTGCTTGGTCATTTTTCTTAGTTATATTCTTCTGGACCCCACCGCACTTCTGGGCACTTGCAATTAAATATAAAGATGATTATGCAGCAGCAAATATTCCTATGCTGCCCGTTGTTGCTTCAAAAAGTCACTTACTCCGCCAAATGTGGGTTTATACAATTGCAATGATTGCCTCATCGGTCGCGCTAATTTTCAATGCTGAACTTCAGAACTGGGCGATGTTAATTACAGTTCTCTTAGGTCTTGTCTTTGCCGTTCAGCTACGCGACCTTGATGAGAATTCTGAAAATTATGAGAAGACAGCTGGAAGAATTTTTCAATGGTCTATCTCTTACTTAAGTCTATTTTCGGTAGTGCTTGTGGTGGCTCAGCTCTTAAAGGCTTGAGTTAAATCCTTAATCAGATCATCTACATGTTCTAGCCCCACAGATAAGCGCAATACCGATGGAGTAATGCCCATCTCTGCCTGAACTTCTGGAGATAAACGGCGATGTGTCGTTGATGATGGGTGGGTAATCAGAGATTTGCTATCGCCTAAGTTGTTGGAAATATCGATTATCCGAAGAGCATCCATGAATTTAAAGGCATCTTTTTGAGAACCAGCAAATTCAATTCCGATAGTGGTTCCGCCGGCGCTCATCTGTTTCTGCACAGTTGCATAGTCAGGATGAGATTTAAGTCCAGGATATTTAACAGTTTTAATCTCTTTACGAGTCTCAAAGAATTCGGCAATTGCTTGCGCGTTCTGGCACATCCGTTGGACACGCATCTCCATTGTTTCAAGGGATTTTAAAAGTACCCAAGCGTTAAATGGACTAAGTGATGGTCCGGTGTGACGATTAAAGGGAATTAGATGTTCATGAATATATGAGAACGATCCTAAGACGGCTCCGGCAAGCACTCGGCCTTGGCCATCGATATGTTTTGTGGCTGAGTACATAACAACATCTGCACCTAATTGCAGTGGCTTTTGTAATACTGGAGAAGCCATAACGTTGTCGACAATTACCGTTGCTCCTACTTTATGAGCAAGGTCGCTGACCATTCGGATATCAACAATCTCCATAAGTGGATTACTTGGTGATTCGATAAAGACAACTTTGGTTGGCTTAGCTAAGGCTGCCGCCCAGACTGTTGGATCATTTCCTTTAACTAACTCAACGGTTACGCCCCATTTTGGCAGGATCTCGGTTAGCACTACATGGCATGAGCTAAACATGGCAGCGGATGCGACTATGTGATCGCCTGCGCTAACTAGGCATGCGACAGATGCGAACATCGCTGACATTCCCGAACCAGTTGCTACGCAATATTCGGCACCTTCAATTGCAGCCAAACGTTTTTCAAACATTTGAACCGTCGGATTGTGAAAGCGGCTATATAAGTAATGATCAGTTTCGTCCGCGAATGAATCAAAGGCTTCTTGTGCAGATGAATATGTAAAGCCGCTATTTAAATAGAGAGCTTCGGAAGTTTCACCAAATCCAGAGCGAGCAAGACCTGCGCGCACAGCATCAGTTTGTGGATTTACATCCCAATCCGGCGCTGGTCTCTGATTGCGTGGCTGATAGCCCCAAGTCTCTTTACTCACACCGATAATTCTAAGGTGCAATTGCTATATTCAATACATGCCTAATCTAGCTATCTCAGTTAAAGATCTGAGTAAGAAGTACGGATCCAGCCTCGCCGTTTCCCATACCAATTTTGAAGTTCCGCTTGGCACTATCTGTGGCTTTGTGGGTCCCAATGGCGCAGGCAAGACCACAACGATCCGCATGCTGCTAGGTCTGATCTCTCCAACTGGCGGAGATGCCCAAATACTTGGAGAACCAATTACTTCTCCGGATAAGTATCTAGCAAGCGTTGGCGCAATGATTGAAGGACCTGCTTTCTATCCCGCACTCTCTGGTGCCGAGAACTTGCGAGTTTTGGCAACGCTTGGTGGATTTCCGCAAGAGCGAGTAGATCAATTGCTTGAACAAGTTGGCTTAGCCGATCGCGGTGGTTCCAAGTACAAAACATATTCGCTAGGAATGAAGCAACGTTTAGGAATTGCCGCAGCTCTTCTACCAAACCCAAAGTTACTGATTTTAGATGAACCGACCAATGGTTTAGATCCAGAAGGAATTCAAGAAATTCGCCAGTTGCTTCGCTCTCTTGCAGATAAAGGCACCACAGTTTTTGTTTCCTCTCACTTGTTATCGGAATTAGAGTTAATTAGCGAGTACTTGGTAATGCTGCGCAAAGGTGAAGTTGTATTCGCCGGACCAATTCAAGATCTCTTCGATCAGCAACAACCATTTATGATTGTCAAAACACAGAATGAGCAAGATTTAGCGAAGATAATTTCACTGGCTGAAAGCGCAGGACATAAAGCGCATCTACGAGATGGAACCGCGCATATCGAAGGTCCAGCGGAATGGGCAGGCACTCTAAATAAATTGGCATTTGATAGCGGAATTCTTATCACCCAACTTTCACCACAGATGCCAAATCTAGAAGAAACCTTCTTTGAACTGACGGGAGATCAGAAATGATTCGCAGCATCGCCCGAATTTTCTTCGCCGAATGGCGGAAATTGCGCCGACCAACTTTGCTACTCGGAACCCTTGGCGCCGTTGCTTTCTTTAGCATCTTGGTGTCCTCAGTGCTCTTCTTAATGATCGATTCTCCACAAGGAAATGGTGATCGCGGTGTCCGCATTACGCGCGAGATGCTCTCTCTTTCAAGTGGTGCAACCCAATCATTTTCAAGCATCGGCGGGCTCCTTGGCATCGTTGCGCTCTGTGTATTTGCGGCTCAAACCGCGCAAGAGTATTCACTAGGTACTTTGCGCAATCTTCTGGTCCGTCAACCTGGCCGTATCCGGATTCTGGTCGGCAAATTGGCTTCGATGAAAGTCTTTGCGATAGTAATGACTTTAGTTAGCGCCGTAATTTCTATCGCAGTTTCATATGCGCTGGCTGGCGGCAAGAATGTAGATACGGCGCTCTGGTTTAACGGTGATGGCCGTCTGGAAATCGCAAAGACACTTCTAAATGTTTATATCTCAATTTTGGGATTTGGCATTGTCGGAATGGTTTTAGGAATTGTTCTGCGATCTCCAATTAGTTCGATTTCACTCGGCGTTCTTTGGCTGCTAATTATCGAAAATATTGTTGGTGCGCTTAAATCGAGTACCTTAAATTGGTTGCCTGGAAATCAACTTTCGACTATCGCAACTGGTGGCAGCCAAAGCGTTTCATATTCCCATGCGCTATCTCTATCAGCTATTTATGTGAGCGTTGCTTTAGTGATTGCAACGGTTCTCTTTACCAAGAGAGATGTATCGAACTAGCGACACTTACTGCAATCTCCGAAGTTACCCAGCGAACTGATTTATTCTGAGGGCTTACTTGTTGGGGGTTTTGTGTCGCATCGCAGTAAAGCCGCAGCGCTAGCCATAATTTTTGGGCTAACGCTTACGACTACCCCTGCAATTGCTGCAACCCCTAAACCTACTTTGGCGCAGATCGAAGCGGCTAAGAAAGCTGAGTTAGCTAAAAAGGCTGCGGCTGATGCTGCCGCCAAGAAATTAGCGGCAGCAAATCAAACTCTTCGTTCGTTGACTGCAAAAGCAAATGCCGCACAAGCCTTATATGTAAAGGCTAAGAAAGAGTTGGCGGTCGCTACTGCTGCTGCGATTGCGGCCGCAGCACATGCGCGCGAAACTCAATTAGCTGTCGAAGAGGCGCATCGCGTAATCGGAAAGATGGCAGCGAGTGCTTACATACTTGGCGGTTCACTTACAGAAATCGAACCTTTGTTGAGTGCAAATGGGCCGCAAGATTTAATTGATCAAATTACGACGCTAGATAAATTGGGAACACAGAACACCATGGCTCTAGAGCGCTACAAAGCTGCTGAAGTAATTGCTCGCGAGGCAAAAGCCAAAGCAGATACAGCAAAGATTGCTCAGGAAAAAGCGACTGCCAAAGTTGCTGCCGCCAAGAAGGTTGCCGATGATGCTAGAGCGTTGCAACAAAAAGAAGTCGATAAGTTGCAAGCGATCCAGGATAAGTTAGCGCGCGAATTAGCTAGCGCGAAGCGAGTTCGAATTACCCTCGAGCAACAACGTGCACTGGCCTTACTTGAAGAGAGCTTGGCAAATACTGCTGCTAACACTGCAGGGCAGAAGAAGATTTGGCCAGATATTGGATTTAAGGGACGCTCCATAATTCGCACAAGTGAGGCACAACGCGCGGTTGCGGTGGCATTTGCGAAGAAGCAAGTTTTAGCGCGCAAGCCATATATCTGGGGAACGCAAGGCCCCAACTCTTTCGACTGTTCTGGACTGGTATATGCCGCATATAGATCTGCTGGTTTAAATTGGCCAGATTGGGATCGCCTTAACTCAGCGCTTTATGCCGGATATACAAAACATGTTTCACTCAATGAGCTCGTTCCTGGCGATCTGCTCTTTTATTCATATAAAGGAACTATCTCTTCAATCCACCACATCACCATTTATGCAGGTAACGGGATGATGTGGGAGGCAAACTCCAAAGGTAAAGGCTTGCTCTACTCGAATATCTATAGCGTTAACGGGCTTATGCCATTCGGCGGTCGGGTCTAGAGTTATCCCATGTCTTCGGCGCTGCTAGAACTACGCAATGCTGTCCGACCTTTCTTAGAGAATCTAACCGCCGGTGATTGCGCACTTGTTGCAGTTTCAGGAGGTGCTGATTCGCTAGCTCTGGCATGTGCGCTAATCAAGGAAGCACCTGAACTTGCAATCACATTAATTGCGGTAACAGTTGATCACCAATTGCAATCTGGATCAAATGAGCAGGCCAAGAAAGTTCAAGCACAATTAAAAGCAATTGGATACCAAGAAGTAATCATTGAAAAAGTTTCAGTAGTCGAAAAATCAGGGCTAGAAGCAGATGCGCGTACTGCCCGATATACAGCACTTGATTCCATCGCACATGCTTACGGCGCAACTCAAATTTTCTTAGGGCATACGCGTGATGACCAAGCCGAAACTGTTTTACTCGGTTTAGCTCGCGGTTCTGGAACTCGTTCGTTATCAGGTATGGCAACAGTCAATGGAAAATATGCTCGTCCGTTTTTACAATTAACTCGCGCGCAAACTGTCGCCGCCTGCCAAGAAGCAGATCTACAAACCTGGAGCGATCCACATAATTTAAATGAGAAATTTTCACGAGTGCGAGTTCGCAACAAAGTAATGCCGGTAATGGAAGAAGAAATTGGCCCGGGCATCGCTGCCGCTTTGGCACGAAGCGCTGCCATTTTGCGCGATGATGCCGATGCGCTAGATGAGATGGCGCAGGCAGTTATTTCTCGCGTTGATTTAAGTGATCTAGATTGCGCCGCCTTAGCCGAGCTACCGCGAGCGATCCGTTCACGCATCCTTCGGGCCGCCATTTACGCGGCAGGAGCCCCCAGCGGCTCGCTGAGCGCAGATCACCTCGCTGCAGTTGAGGCGCTGATCACTTCTTGGCGCGGCCAAGGAGAGGTGAGCCTGCCAGGTGGTGTGAAGGTTGCCCGGATTTCGGGCAGACTTTCGCTCTTAGCCCGTCCATAAATCTCCCCGCGAGATTTGAAATTGAAGGAGTCCCTAAGTGGATCTAGCTGCTGTCGGCACAGATGTGGAACGCGTAATCGTTACTGAAGAGCAAATAAAGTCAAAGGTTGCCGAACTTGCAGCGCGCGTTGATGCAGATTACAAAGATCGCGACTTGCTTCTCGTCGGAGTGCTTAAAGGTGCGATCATGGCGATGGCAGATTTAACTCGCGCAATGCAACGCCATATCGATATGGATTGGATGGCGGTTTCGTCATATGGATCCGGAACTAAATCAAGTGGCGTTGTTCGCATTCTTAAAGATTTAGATCGCGATATCACCGGACGCAATATCTTGATCGTCGAAGATATCGTCGACTCTGGGTTAACTCTCTCTTGGTTGCGCGCCAACTTAATGTCGCGTGGCGCAGCAAGCGTCGAAATTTTGGCAATCCTTCGCAAGCCAGAGGCAGCGAAGGTAGAAGTTGAATGTAAATATGTTGGCTTTGATATTCCACCTGACTTCGTCGTTGGCTATGGCTTAGATTTCAACGAGAAGTACCGCAATCTCTCATTCGTCGGTGTGCTTGCTAAGCACATGTATTCATAAGGACGAACTAAATATTATGGAGAAGAAGAATTTGCTAAAAAAGAGAGCCAAGAAGAAAGCATCCGAAAAGAAACCGGCTAAGAAAGTTCCAGCCACTCGTGCTGGCCGAATATTACGCGGACCACTCTTCTGGATAGTTGTAGCAATTCTTGGTGTATCTATTTTCGGCCAGGTCTCTAGCGTTGGAAATCGCTTTACCGAGATTGGAACTTCTCAAGCCCTTGATGCAATTGCACAATCGAAGGTTGAATCTGCTCTTGTAATTGATAAATCGCAGAAACTGCAATTAATTCTCAAGCCAGGCAATTTAATCAATGGATCCAGCAAGGTTGAAGCTTCTTACGTAATTCGCCAAGAGCCCACAATTGTCGATGCTTTAACTGGCAATCCACCGGCAAAGGGTTGGAATGTAAGCGTTCCATCGCAATCGCTATTTATCTCATTCTTATTTTCTATAGCTCCAATTCTATTAATCGGATTCCTGTTCTTCTTCTTAATGAGCAACGCCCAAGGCGGCAATAAGGTCTTCTCTTTTGGTAAATCACGGGCGAAACTGCAAGATAACGATGTTCCGCAAAATACTTTTGCAGATGTGGCTGGTGCAGATGAAGCAATAGCCGAGTTAGAAGAGATAAAAGATTTCTTAGCTAATCCCGCGAAGTACGCACTGCTCGGTGCGAAGATCCCTAAGGGAGTTTTGTTATACGGTCCTCCCGGAACAGGTAAGACTTTATTGGCGCGCGCAGTTGCCGGTGAAGCAAAAGTTCCTTTCTATTCGATCTCAGGTTCTGACTTCGTAGAAATGTTTGTCGGCGTAGGTGCTGCACGAGTCCGTGATTTATTTGCGCAAGCAAAGGCAAATGCTCCAGCCATTGTCTTTGTTGATGAAATTGATGCCGTCGGTCGCCAACGTGGAGCCGGTATGGGCGGTGGCCACGACGAGCGCGAACAGACCCTTAATCAGCTCTTAGTTGAAATGGATGGCTTCGAAACTGGTGGACAAGTAATTCTTATCGCCGCCACCAACCGTCCTGACGTTTTAGATCCGGCGCTCTTGCGCCCGGGCCGCTTTGATCGCCAAATTGCAGTTGACCGTCCAGATCTAAAGGGACGAGAAGAGATTCTTAAAGTACATGCGAAGACAAAACCACTTTCTGATGAAGTTGAACTTCGCAATTACGCACGTCGGACACCAGGATTCACCGGCGCCGATCTTGCAAATGTATTGAATGAAGCGGCTTTACTGGCTGCTCGTGAAGGCAAGAAAGCTATCTCTAACTTACAAATTGATGAAGCGATCGACCGCGTTATGGCTGGGCCACAACGTAAATCACGAATTATGTCTGATGATGAGCGCCGCGTTACCGCTTATCACGAAGCCGGCCATGCACTTGTTGCGCATGCACTTCCACACACAGATCCAGTACATAAGATCACGATCATGCCGCGCGGTCGCGCACTTGGTTACACAATGGTTCTGCCAGATGATGACAAGTACTCAACAACTCGCAATCAATTGCTAGATCAATTGGCGTATTCACTCGGTGGTCGCGCAGCTGAAGAACTAATCTTCCATGATCCATCAACCGGTGCATCTAATGACATTGAAAAGGCCACTGCGCTGGCTCGTTCCATGGTTACGCAATATGGAATGACCGAAGCAATTGGTGCAATTAAGTTAGGCACAGATGCTTCTGAACCATTTATGGGTCGCGATTATGGACATCAGCGCGATTACTCTGAAAGCGTTGCTGCAACAGTCGATGCCGAAATTCGCAAAATGATCGAAAATGCGCACCAAGAAGCCTTTGATATTTTGGTAGAAAATCGTGCCACGTTAGATGCAATGGTTCTGCAACTGCTTGAGAAAGAGACTCTCAATAAAGAAGAGATCGCTGTGATATTTAATAAAGTTAACTCTTGGCCACGACGTCCAGCATGGACTGGCTCAGCAACTCGTATTCCATCCCAACAACCACCGGTTGCTGTTCCGGAAAGAGTAATCACTGATACTGCGGCAGATAAGAAACCATCTCGCGTAAAGAAGAGCGCGAAGAAAGAAACCAACTAAGCGTGAGCGATGTAACGCCGGTTTCTATGGGTCCAGAAGGCGGACGTGCCCAGCACCCATACGATGAAGCCCGCGCCACAGCAGCTGTTCGCGAACTTTTGCTCGCACTAGGTGAAGATCCAGATCGTGAAGGTCTGCAAGAGACTCCAGCACGTGTAGCACGTGCATTTAAAGAGAATTTTGAAGGACTTTGGAAATCACCAGAAGATGTTCTGACAACTACCTTTGATATTGGACATGAAGAGCTAGTAATTATCCGCGATATCGAAGTCTTTTCACATTGCGAACATCACTTAACTCCTTTTCATGGTGTTGCTCATGTTGGATACATCCCACGCGGCAAGATAACTGGGCTATCTAAAGTTGCTCGATTAGTTGATTTATTTGCACGACGTCCGCAAGTACAGGAACGCCTAACAACTCAAATTGCTGATGCGATGGTCAAGATTCTTGATCCGATGGGTGTTATTGTGATTATCGATTGCGAGCATCTTTGTATGTCGATGCGCGGAGTTCGCAAGTCACAGGCTCGCACAACCACCAGCGCCGTTCGCGGTGTATTGCGTGATCCTGCCACTCGTGCAGAAGCAATCAGCTTAATTACCAAAAGTTAAACTCTGATAGTCGGCAACTCTATGAAGATAATGGGAATTTTAAATGTAACACCAGATTCCTTTGCCGATGGTGGAAAGCACGATACATACGAAAAAGCAGTTGCACGTGGATTGGAAATGATCGCCGAAGGTGTTGACATCATAGATATAGGTGGTGAATCCACCCGCCCGGGTGCGGATCGCGTAACAGCGCTAGAAGAACAAAGGCGAGTTATTCCTGTAATCGAAAAATTGTCACAAGCCGGTATTCCAATCAGTATCGACACAATGAACGCCCAGACTGCCGAACTCGCAATTACCGCAGGTGCCAGCTTCGTTAACGATGTCAGTGGTGGGCTAGCTGATGGACTTATGCACGAGGTCGTTGCGGAAATGGACTGTCCTTATATTTTGATGCACTGGCGCGGGCACTCTAAAGATATGAATAACCGCGCTATTTATGGCGATGTCGTAAAAGATGTAATAGCTGAGTTAAATATTCAAATAGATGCCGCGCTGCGCAGTGGAATCGCCA
>CANIAV010000015.1 GCA_947465365.1 Actinomycetota bacterium
GCTCTAAAACCAGAGTTTTAACGCCCTTTTGGGCTAAGGCGAAGGCGGTAGTAGATCCGCCTATCCCAGAACCAACAATGACCACATCCGATTCAATACGAACCGGAGTGGCCATTGTTTTAAGTTCTATTTATTAACTAGTTATTAACGAACTGGTGAAAGCGCTTGGTCTTTCTTATCGACTGTCATAGCGCCAGTCATGATCGCAACAACATCGTTCATGCTGTGTGTCTTTGGAGTAACGACTGCAGCGCGCTTTCCGAGGCGTTGTACCTGGATGCGATCTGCAACTTCAAAGACCTGCGGCATGTTGTGTGAAATCAAGATAACTGGCATACCGCGATCGCGTAGTGACTCGATCAACTTGAGCACCTGACGTGATTCACGAACACCTAAAGCTGCAGTTGGTTCATCGAGAATAATTAACTTCTGGCCGAAGGCTGCTGCGCGTGCCACGGCAACTGCCTGGCGTTGTCCACCAGAGAGCGTTTCCACTGCCTGTGAAATATTTTGAATAGTTCCAATACCAAGTGCTGAAATATGTTCCTTCGCAGCCTTGCGCATTCCAGAGCTATCTAACATGCGGAAGATTGACCCAAGTGGACCACTCTTACGCATTTCACGACCGAGATAAAGGTTTGATGCGATATCAAGTGCGGGTGCAACAGCAAGTGTCTGATACACAGTTTCGATACCGGCATGGCGACCATCTTGCGGACGCTTAAATGAAACTTGGGCGCCATCGAGAATGATCTGACCCTCATCAGGAATTTCCGCGCCTGATAAGCACTTAATCAAAGTTGATTTACCAGCGCCGTTATCGCCGACTACTGCGAGAACTTCACCAGGAAATAGTTCTAGGTCTGCTCCATCTAGTGCGATAACGCGACCGTAGTTCTTAGTTACTCCGACTGCTTGCAGGATAGGGGCTTTACTCATTTACGTGCCTTTCTGATCCACTGGTCAACAGAGACCGCGAAGATAATTAGAAGTCCGATTGCAAGGAGCTGGTAGTAGAGATCTACGCCAGCAAGGGTCAGTCCGTTACGGAAAACACCCACGATGATCGCTCCGATTAGCGAACCGAAGATTGTGCCGCGGCCACCGAAGAGTGAGGTACCGCCGATAACCACCGCAGTGATCGAATCTAGGTTCAAATCGCTGCCGGTATTTGGGCTGGCTACCGTAACGCGGCCGATCACGATCCAAGCAGATAGAGCGAAGATCAAACCAGCAACCACATAAACGCTCATCAAGACGCGGTTTACTGAGATACCAGCAAGGCGTGCGGCATCGATATCGTCACCGACTGCGTAAACGTGGCGACCCCAACCGGTGTAGCGAAGCACGAATGCTAAGAATGAATACATCGCAATCATAAATAGAACACCTGTTGTAATTCGGAACGGTCCAAGATTTACATAGTGCCCAAGAGTTAATAGGAATGGATCCATCTCAATTGAAGGAACAGTTCCCTTTGTCAATGTAAGAGTTAGCGCAACGAATACGTTGAAAGTACCCAAGGTAACGATAAATGGTGGCAACTTAACTTTTGTAACCAAGAAGCCGTTTATTGCTCCGCCTAGCATTCCAACAGCCAAACCAAGCGGGAACGCTAACCAAATTGACCAACCAGCAGGGTGACCTTCACCTGGCGTTCCTTGAACTAACTTCGCCATAGTCATTGATGAAAAGACTGCGATTGCACCACATGAAAGATCGATGCCTGCTGTCAAGATAATTATTGTCTGACCTGCAGCAACTGCTCCGACGATTGCGACTTGCTGCAAGATAAGTGAGAAGTTAGAAGGTGTTAAGAAGTTTTCGTTGAAAAAGCTAAAGGTAATTGATGCAAAGAGAAGAACAAATGCTGAACTCAACCATGGGTATTTATGGAGAGTGGCTTGGATTTTCTGGCTAACTGATGCGCGGTCTTGAAACTCCGCAGCTGCATCATACGTGGCCGTATCTTGACTCACTTGTGGTCCTTTCATTCTTGCTAAAAATCCGGATTGATCACTTTAAGCAACTCTACTGCCTTACAAGATTTTTATTGACTGGGACTAGTTAAAGAGGGCGACTGCCGAAGCAGCCGCCCTCTTTAAACGCTCTTCTTTAGTTATTAACTAAAGAGCTGGGATTAACCCCAAGCGTTTGCTAGACCGTATTCAGTTGTCTCTGATGCAACACCATCTTGTGGGTCATCAGTGATCAACTTGACACCTGTGTTGAAGAAGTCAAGACCATCTGAAACAGCTGGCTTTGTACCGTTCTTCACGATGTCGTAGATAGCTTGAACACCAAGGTCAGCCATCAATAGTGGGTACTGCTGTGAAGTTGCGTTGATGCAACCTGACTTAACAGCGCCGATACCGGCTCCACCACCGTCAACAGAAACCATTGCATCGATCTTGACGCCTGCAGCCTTAGCAGCAGCACAAGCTCCGATAGCAGTTGGTTCGTTGATTGTGTAAACAACGTTGATCTTCTTGTTCTTAGCAAGAAGCTTCTCAAGTCCGGTACGTCCACCGTCTTCGTTAGCTCCAGTTGCTACGTTTCCTACGATCTCGTAATCGCCACCTGAGTACTTGCCAGTCTTGGCTTCGTCTCCCATGACCTTAGGATCCTTGACGTCGATTCCCATACCTGTAAGGAATCCGTTGTCACGGTTGTAGTCAACAGATACAACGCGATCATCAAAGATATCTAGAAGTGCAATTGTTGCCTTCTTGCCAGCGAGCTTCTTAGCTGTCCACTGACCGATTAGCTTTCCAGCTTCGAAGTTATCTGTCGCGAATGTGATATCCACGATTGAAGCAGGATCTGGTGGTGTGTCAAGCGCAATAACGAATAGACCTGCATCGCGGGCCTTAGTGATTGCTGCGTTAACTTCTGTAGATACTGGAACGATCAAGATTCCAGCTTGCTTTGCAGATACAGCGTTTTCAATAGCTGCAATCTGACCTGCGTAGTCTGATTCATCCTTACCAGATGCAACAGTTAGATCTACGCCAAGTGACTCTGCCTTAGCAGTAGCACCCTTGATCATTGCAACGAAGAATGGGTTTGACTGATCTTTTGTAATAAGTGAAACAGCAACTTTGTCGCTGCCACTAGAGCTCTTTGAACATCCAGAGAGCACAAGCATTGACGCTGCGGCTACAGCAACAATTGCTGCAGTGCGGCGTGAGAAAAGCTTTGCCATATGTATTTCCTCCTATAGGTGGGTCATTCGCAACCGATACTACATAGGGTCTTCCCTCATTAAAAGGGTTTTCAGGCGAAAATTAGATCGTTACCCAACCGTTACTCGCTGCCGAAAGAGCGTTATTTGGCTGCCTTAGCCCCGTATCAGGGCGATCTCGAAGGGGGCCAGGGTTAGTGGCAAATCGGCCGAAATCGGAGTTGTCTCAGAATATGACCACCAATCCATAATCTGGCTCGCCCGGTCGCATTCATCGCTGCGCAAACTCTGAATCGATTTATAGCCGGCTAGCACCTTGGCGGTGATTTCAAGGGACCAAGGGCGAAGGGAAGCCACAAGAATTCTTTTAGTTTCTCTATTTTCAAATGCTACCCACGAATTATCAACTGAAGTCGCAATTGTTATTTGATGAGAGTGATGTGCGCCAAGGGCCGAAAGAGCATGAAATGTTGGAGAAAACTTAGTAGCACCGTTTTGCGAATAAATAACTCCGGATTCACCAAATAGTTCGTGCCAACTTCCAGAGAATGCACCGGCGCTCGCAAGCGCAAAGATGGAACCGAGTGTCCAAGCTGCGCCTTCTATAGTTCTAATACGCGATGCCGCATCTAAATTTGCAAAATTAATTCGCTCATCTCGCGAATGCCCGGTCTCAGGATTTCCACGAGTTGAAAAGGTAATCGGTGAGATAAAAACCTGTGGAGCCAAATACTTTTGGGCAAACTCAATTGACTCGTGCTGGGTGTATAAAGTTTTAAAGATAGTTTCGGTATCTGCCGAATGCACCGTTGGCACCATCGAATATGAAACCGAACTTCCGAATTCATATTTATTGCGGTGTAGATCAACTAGGTAAGCATCACTTCCTGGAATATAAGAGCTAAGTGATTCATTCTTTGGTAGGTCAACTTCTTCAACAATTTCGCGGCCTTCGCGCTGAATTAATATCCGCGAACCGGCAGGAACTCTTTGGCTTAACTGTGTTACTTCAGATTGCAATGCAGCGCCGCCATTAGATGAGAGCAGAGCCGCCTCCAAGATAAGCCCGCTAGATGAAGTAGTCGCAATCTTCTGGGCGGTAAGTGACTCCTCATTTACTCGCAAATGATCTATATCGAGTAAAACCAGGGCTTTTTCCAGGTCGTCGGGGGATAACAAAGGCTCGGTATTAAATTGAAGACCGATACTTGGCAGCGCTTCAATCTCGCGCACCACGATCTTTGCTGGGTCTGTAGCAGTACCACTTGGCGCGCCAACTTCAAATTTAATACTTTGCTTCCAGATGCTGCCCGCGCTTGTTACAAATGGACGCGGTTCGCTTAACGACCCGCTATAGATTTTATAAGTGTTATCAGTCCAGTTACGTTGATCTTCTGCTTCTAGAACTTTTCCAGTTGAAGTTGCCTTAATAAAGCGTTTGTCAGGTGCCACAAAGTGCATCTCATTTGCTGCAGGAAATAACCCTTGTGTGACCCCATCTATTACGCGCTGCGGTGAAATATCTTGCAAAAGCGTATAAGCATTTCCAGAATAGTTAACTGTTGATCCCATCCAGTCTCCGCTATGGAGACATAGACAAATTCCCCAACGGTTAACTGAATATTCGGCTAAACCTTTTAATTGATAGTCAACCGAAAAAGTATTATCTGTTGTGAGTGTAATTATGGTTTGTGCCTCTAGCGCACCGGCAAAAGTGTCTGAAATCGTAACTATGCAGTCCGCACCATTTACTTTTACATCTTCTGTGTGGCTATCAGCAACAAGAGTTGACCAATCCCACGGTCTAATTGCGGTGTAGAGCAGATCAATTAGCTGGGCGCCTTTATAAGTGATGTTTCGTACTGCAGCTTCTGCTAAATCTAAAGTGAAATCTCCATGTTCTACCCGCGATGTATCGGGCCAGTGATTTGTACTCACCGCGCAGTCATTCCGCCATCGACTGCGTAAGAAGCACCAGTTGCAAATGAAGAATCTGTCGAAACCAACCAATTAACGATTCCTACTAGTTCGCGCGGTTCACCTAAGCGACCAAGCGGTGTGCGCGCAACCAATCCTGCGCCCTTTGCAGGGTCTTCTAAAATCTTGGCAATAAGTGGCGTAATCATCGATCCTGGAACAACAACATTTGAACGCACGCCATCTTCTTTGTAATCGGCGGCGATTATGCGAGATAGGCCCATCATTCCTGCCTTGGATGCGCCATATGCGCTGTAGCCGGCACCTTCCATCGAGATCGCAGTAGGCGAGCCGATTAGAACAACTGAGCCGCGGCCAGATTTAACTAAAAGTGGCATCGCGTGTTTAACAGATAGAAATGCGCCGGTGAGATTGATATCAATTGTGCGCTGCCAGGTATCTAATGTGACCTCACCAATTTTTGAATCACTGCCGACTAATTGCACACCAGCTGCAACGATTATGGCATCTAGCTTTTCGATCTTTTTAAAAGCTTCCTGGACCGAGTTTTCATCGCTTAAATCAACGCTAATAAATTTAGAGCTTTCATCTGCAGGTTTCACAAAATCTAGGTTGTAGACCATTGCTCCATCTTCTAGCAACCCAGTTGCTAAAGCAGAACCAATCCCGCCAGAACCGCCGGTAATAGCAACGTGATATCCGCTTAGCTTCATACTTTCAATCCTAGCGATTTACGTAAGAAGGAAACACTCTCTGTAGCCCAACTATCTTCCAGCGCCACAGTTTCTGCGTAACTTTCTTGGCGCGGGGTCCAGAGTTCAATCACTGCTGTGATTTCCCGTTTGATCCCTCCAACGGATTCGATAACTGCAGCAACATCTAAGCGACCTTGTCCAAGTGCGGTGCCACGCACCGTAAATCCCATCTGACCATTTGTGCGAACGATTTCAAAATCCTTCATATGCACATTGATCGCTCGCGGAGCCAACGCTGGAATAACGGTATTAGGCGCTTCTACCGCTCCTAATGAATTAACAGTGTCTAAGCAGATACCAACCCAATCAGCTCCAACGCGTTCGATAATCTCGTTAAATTGTGCGCAAGTTAAGCGGTCATGATTTTCAATAGCCAATTTAATATTTGCTGCCTTAAATTTTGCGCTAAATGGTTTTAAGAGATCGCAAATCTCAGCGATATCTGGTTCGTGGCCCTTGCTATCAATTACTACGCGCAATATTGGTGATCCCAATATTTGGGCGATTTTTAAGAAGCGCTCAATATTTTCGGCTTTAATACCGCGTGTGCCAACTTCTAAAGCTATCGAATAACTATCAGCAGCTACCTTTAATCTGTGCAGCTCATCATCAGCTAAATGCCCAATAGGTAAGTTATCGGCGATTTGCAGTACATCAGCGCCAAGGGCTCGCGCCCGTTCCAGTAATTCAAATGCGTTCATAACTACCGGGTGATCATCTTCGATCCCACCGATTGCCCAAGGAAAGGTAAAGCTAGAAACGCCTAGTTTCATCTTGGGATTTACTTATCTCCACCGGTGATTTGTTTAACGCTAGCGAGCACATTCTCTGGCTCAAAGATTGCTGCCCAATCATCACGGAAGAGCGAACCTTGCGCGTTCTTTAGCGCCATCAAAGCGCCATCAGATAACTTCCAATTTAACTCTTCAAATAAGAGCGCGATGCTGATCTGAAGGTGTCCCATACAGAAATCTTTTGCAGCAGCCTCTGGTACTCCGAGATCAATAACTTTCTGCAGACCTTGGGTAATAACTTCAACACAACCATTAATAAGCGTTTCACTAAGCGCTGGCTCTAGCAGCGCCATTTGCTGCACGGTAATGCGGTGGCTGGCGCTAATTGGCGCAAACATTTCAGTGGCAATGGTTTCAACTAAATCTGCTTCTTCTTCAGTGCCCCAGGCAATCGCGAAGACAAGTGCTTGAGTCGCAAGTCCGCCGCCCCAATAATCGCGTCGCGCAGCAGGATCAGTCTCACCCAACAAACTAAATACTGGTGGATGCGTTGGGTGGCAGACGAAACAACTTATATCCTCACGCTTTTTTACGCGGCTAGCTGCAATAGCAGCCGGATCTAAAAAGAGGATCTTTGTTCCGGGATCTAGCTTTGGGACTACTTCATCTGAAATCTGTCGAACTAAAGCATCTGGAGTTGTGAAAATTACAACATCAGTTCCCTTGAGGGCATCATCTAGATCCATGACTTCTAAACCCGCTTCGCGAATGCGCGCTTGTCCGGCTTCAGATTTTTCAACGAAACGAAGTTGGTACTTCTTGGTTTCAAGAAGTGGTTTGGTAATTCGATTACCCATCTTCCCGCCGGCGCCCAAAATCGTTACAACAGTCATCAGATCTCCTATGAATTCTCGTTTGCCTACTTTTTCAACTCTAGCAGCAGGAATATCCTCTGCGGTAGGCTCCTCAGGTGTCCGATTCAGCTACTAAAGACTTTGCTAATAAATATGTAATTGGCGTTGATTACGGAACTCTTTCCGGTCGCGCACTTCTGGTTCGAGTCTCAGATGGCGCCGAAATTGCAACTTCAGTTTATGAATATCCACACGCAGTAATTGAAGAAACGCTGCCAACTTCAGGTGCCAAGCTTCCACCCGATTGGGCGCTGCAAGTTCCAGCAGATTATGTCGATGTTCTCAAAGTTACCGTTCCTGCAGTCTTAAAAGAATCTGGGATTGATCCAGCATCGGTTATCGGAATAACTACAGATTTCACCGCCTGCACAGTTTTGCCCGTTAAAGCAGATGGCACACCACTTTGCGAACTACCGGAATTTTCTAAGAACCCGCATGCCTTTGTTAAGTTATGGAAGCACCATTCGGCTCAATCTCATGCGGATCGAATTACTGATCTCGCGCACTCACGAAAAGAGCCATGGATTTCGCGCTACGGTGGGAAAATTTCATCGGAATGGGAATTTGCTAAAGCGCTACAAGTTCTGGAAGATGCACCTGAAATTTATCAAGCGATGGATAAATGGGTGGAAGCAGCTGACTGGATTATCTGGCAGTTATGTGGAAAATATGTGCGCAATATTTGTACCGCTGGATATAAAGGTATTTATCAAGATGGAAAGTATCCAAGCAAGGAATACCTAGCCGCGCTTAATCCTAAATTTGAAAACTTCATCTCTGAAAAGTTAGAACATGAAATTGGTCAGCTAGGTGCAGTTGCTGGAACCTTAACCGCAGAAGCAGCAGCTTGGACTGGGCTAAGAGAAGGTATTGCAGTTGCAGTCGGAAACGTTGATGCGCACGTAACTTCAGCTGCAGCAAATGCAGTTAACCCAGGACAGATGGTTGCGATTATGGGTACATCTACTTGCCATGTAATGGTCTCGGAGAAATTTGCTGAAGTACCCGGCATGTGTGGAGTTGTTGATGGCGGAATTATCGATGGCGCACTTGGCTATGAAGCAGGCCAATCAGGCGTTGGCGATATCTTCGGCTGGTTTGCCAATAATTACGCACCCGCTGAATACACCGCAGCTGCCGCAGCTAAAGGCGTAGATATACATACCTATCTATCTGATTTAGCTAGCGCGCAACCAGTTGGCGCACATGGCTTAGTCGCACTCGATTGGCAGAGCGGCAACCGATCTACCTTGGTAGATCACCAGTTATCAGGGCTGATCATGGGCTTAACGCTTTCTACCAAACCTGAGGAAATTTACCGCGCCATCGTTGAATCAACTGCCTATGGTGCGCGCAAGATCGTGCAGACCTTTAATGAATCTGGTGTACCGGTAAAGGAGTTCATCGCTGCCGGTGGTTTAATCAAAAATAGATTTGTAATGCAGATCTATGCAGATGTATTGAATATGCCGATCACAATTATTAAATCAGCTCAAGGCCCGGCACTTGGTTCGGCAATTCACGCAGCCGTTGCCGCTGGCGCATATAAAGATGTTCAAACCGCCGCGGCAGCAATGGGCGGAGTTGCGCAAGAGCGTTACCAACCAAATGCCGCTAACGCTGCGGTCTATAACGATCTCTATAAGCACTACAACGATCTTTATGAAAACTTTGGGCACAATGGTGCAATGCAATCACTGCGCGCGATCCGCGATCGCGCCCTTACTGGATCGGCAAAATAATGGGCCAAAAGAAAGAGCTACAAAGCAAGGTCTGCAAATTAAATATTGATCTACAGCGATATGGTCTAGTTGCATGGACCGCTGGCAACGTTTCTGAACGTATGGCTGATGGAAAAAGTTTTATGATCAAACCAAGTGGCGTTAGCTATGAAGATTTGGTTCCATCTCAGATGATTATCTGTGATCTTGATGGAAAAGTTTTAGAAGGTGAACTCTCTCCTTCCAGCGACACTTTTACCCATGCCTATATCTACCGCCACATGCCACAAGTCGGCGGCGTCGTTCATACACATTCAAATTACGCAGCAGCATGGAGCGCAATACATAGCGCCATTCCTTGCGCGCTAACTGCGATGGCTGATGAATTCGGTGGCGAAATTCCACTTGGTCCATTTGCCTTGATTGGTAATGATGAAATCGGTAAAGGTGTGGTTGAAACCCTTGCAGGACACCGATCTTCAGCGGTAATCATGAAGAATCACGGAGTTTTCGCAATCGGGAAAGATGCCACCGCTGCAGTTAAATCTGCGGTTATGTGTGAAGACGTTGCAAAGACAACTTGGATCGCAAAGACGCTGGGTAATCTGCAATTACTTGATCAAGCCAGCATCGATAAGTTGTATGACCGCTATCAAAATATCTACGGTCAACGCGGTAATTAAGCGTAATTATTAACCAATTTCAATTGCAGTAGTGATTGTGGGAAGATTTGCCAATGGCTAACGATGAACGTTTAACCCTCTCTGTCGACTGTGGCGGGCTCTTCTTAAAGAGCTGCGTTCTCGACGAGTCAGGAACGATGCACTCAAAGCCCGGTCGCGTGGAAACTCCATATCCACTTTCACCGCAAAGATTTATGGATACGATTAAAGAGATTTCAGATTCACTTCCAACTACATATCGCGCAACAATCGGTATGCCCGGAATGATTCGCCACGGTGTAGTTATCTCAACTCCGCATTACATGACCAAGAGTGGACCGCGCACACGTATAGATCCAGAGCTCCAAGAACAATGGAGTGGATTTGATATGCAGAACGCGTTATCTAAAAAATTAGAAATGCCAACCCGCGTATTAAATGACGCTGAAGTCCATGGCGCAGGAATTATTTCTGGTTCTGGCTACGAGGTAGTTATTACTCTTGGCACCGGACTTGGTTTTGCAATCTTTTATGGTGGCTCTCTGTCACCACACATTGAATTTTCACACGCACCTGTGCGTCGTGCGACAACTTATGACACTTGGATTGGCGAACACGAACGCCGCCGCCTAGGAAATGCTTTCTGGTCACGTCGAATTCGCGCCATGGTTGATGAACTTCGCCCAGTATTTATGTGGGATCGCCTCTATATTGGTGGCGGAAACGCTCGTTGTATCCGTCAAGCAGATTTAGATCGTATGGGCGATGAAGTTGTAATCGTTCCCAACGCAGCTGGTGTTGCAGGTGGCGTGCGCGCTTGGACTTTAGAGCAATATAAGTAGTAGTTAAGTAACCTTTAATTTAAAGGCGCCTGCTGCGATTCCCGCAAACTCTGCAGCCCCTGTCGCCCCAGCCTCTGTTGCATCTGAAACTCGGTAACTTCCAAACTGTTTCTCTTTGGCATAAGCAATAACTGGATTTTTAATCCAGCCACCTGCAATTACAACGTTCTGTGCTTTACCAGTGTATTTTTCAATTAGCGAGATCATCTGCGCTGAATCATCGACTAAATGTTCTACAGTTGCGCGAAATAGCGCAGCAGGTGAAACGGCGTCATCTAAGTTGGTAACTGAGAGGCCGTGATAATCATTTACAACACGCATCGCACTTGCGTTTGGATCAATGGCAAGTGCCGCCTTACCAAGTTCGATCTTTTCTTCGCGCGTTGCAACTCCTACTAAAGAACAGGCGCGTTCCAGAGTTAACCCGGTTGGCAGCGCGCCAAGCAATGTGTAGTGATCTGCAATTACCGAACAACTTAAACCAACATTGGCCGCCGCTAATTCGGCGATTGCATCGCGTGTTAAGGGAGCTTTAAATGTTCGAAGTAACGCTTCCGCAGTTCCCATTGAATCAAAGAGTGAGCCTTCATTTATCGCACCGCAGTAATAAGCAGCGGTGAAATGGTCATGGCCGGCAATTGTTATTACTGCGCCCCTTAAAACTTCAGGTGCTTCGTTATTTACAACTCCGATTGGTTCACCGGCGACTACAAGGCGGGCCAAGAAATCTTTTCCGCCACCAACTAAGGCAATCGCTTCTTCCCATGGTTTGCGGGCTTCGACATCAAAGAAACCAGTGCGACTGACCAAGGAAAGTTCATTAACTGGTTCGGCACCTAAACAGTAAGCCACCCATTCAGGCGCTGATAGAAAATACTTTGCCTTCTTAGATTCTGGATAATTTTGATTTAGCCAGAGCGTTTTTGAAATTGTTACGATCTCATTTAACAAAGCACCAGCACGTGCACGGAATTCAAAATCACCTAACTCTTTAACAATCGGCTCAGTTATTCCACGTGGATCATGCCAAGCTAA
>CANIAV010000016.1 GCA_947465365.1 Actinomycetota bacterium
AATCTCTTCATCTCGGTCATCTACTTCTCGATACAACGCAAGTAAATCTTTAGGGTCAAACTCATAAAAAGTAGGTGAATGTGCGGCATTTACCATTGGCTTTAAACGTTCAGCTTTACCTGAACCCACCGGCCCCAAAATAACGCCACAACATTCATCAGGATATTCAGCGCGAGATTGTTCAACGATTACATCAACAAAGGCGCGTGAGATAGTTAGTGACATAAGAGCTCCATCTTAGCTTTCATCCATCTAGCTTTCATCCATAAGGGCTTCTATCAAACCTTCTTGCAACCAACCCAACCAGCCATAAACAATATAAACCCCGCGCAGCGGATCATCTGGTGCCAACAGTTCTAACTCATCTTGAGTTCGCTCTTGCACATTTAATCGAACACCTAAGGCCAAACGAATATCGTTTACTGCGCCCAGCCAAGCATTTGCTCCATCGTGATCTAAATCGATAATTCCATCTGCAGCGCTCTTTAAATACATCCGCATCGCCATGGCATGGGCTTGTTTTTTATTACGCAAAGTAGATTCGGTATAGCGACGAAATTCGGCAGAGTCTGCTTGATCTTGATAAGCATTGGGAAGCAAGCGATGCAGAACTTCATCCTCCGGCGGGGAATCATGCGAAGTTATTCCAACCATTGCTGCAAGTGGATCTTCATGGCCGTGATCAATACGTTCGGCTAATAGTTCAATAATTTGTTCTGCTAAATTAATTAGAATCTCTCGTTCATTTTCGGCGAATTCGGCGATATATGAATTACTGCCGTGGCGCTTAAAGCCCTCTGATGTCATAGCGCTTGATCACCTCGCTGCAGTGTTGCCCAGAGGCCATACTCGTGCAGCCGGGCCACATCATGTTCCATCTCTTCACGGCTGCCGGTTGAGACAACAGCCTTACCTTCAGTATGAACCTTCATCATTAACTCATGCGCTTTCGCTTTAGAAAAACCAAAGAGCTCCATTAATACATAAGTTACATACGTCATCAGATTTACTGGATCATCCCAAACGATGGTGACCCATGGAGTATCGCCAGAGAAGATCGCGCGGATCTCCTCTTCGATCTTGGTATCAGTCTTAACCATCACCTGATAATGATAGAGAACTCTGGCGCAGCTACTTGCCACCAGATTGAATCGCCTTGAACCACGACTTGGTAGCGCACAATTGCTCGGCTTTCGCCTGCGATAGCGAAGGCGAATCCACCTTGTTCATCTGTTGTTGCAGTCGCGACGCTTTTCCAACCACCGGCTGAGAATTTGAGCAATGAAACAAGAGCACCTGCGCTACGTGGACGTACTACGCCGGAGATTGCAAAAGGAGCAGCAGATTTCATGGTTCCAGGTGCGCTTAGCGAAATAGTTCTATCGATCTGAATAGTTAACTCGTTACTTACAGATTCAGCGCGCTCCCATGTTCCTTCCGTTGTTAATCGCACCGTGGTCGGCTTGCCTAACAAAATTGGTGTTACAAATTTTCCATCAACACCTGTATTTACAGTGCCGAGTAAGCGCCAGGTTGTATCGGTCGAACTTTTGCCTTCAATACGAACTGGTATAGATGCAACAGGTGAGTTATCTTCTAAAGTTAATTGCCCACTTAAATTAATCGCACTGGCATAAAGCGCAGCTGCCTTATCAGAAGTTAGCGCACTTAAAACTTTGGCCGGAGCAATATTTAGCGCAGTCTGGCGAATTGCTTCCATAGCCAGCGGCTCTTCCATACCGAGCGTCCAAGCAGTTACTCCACCTAATTTGTACTTAGCAACTAGTGCGCTGCGAAGTAAATAGCTTTGCGCATTCTGATACCAAGCCGTGCGCGTTGCGGTACATGTTGTTGAAAGCCCTGCTGCAGTTGTTCCTTCGTAGGACTTTGTATAAGTAAAGGTCGCCTCACCTGTCTTTTCATCGTAAACAGGTGTTACTTGATAGCTCGCAGCTAGGGCTGCCGCATCGCGCATCACAAATGTTGCAGCCTTTGCACCAACTTTTATCGCGTTAATAAATGGCGCCGGACATACTCCATCGACTTTCGTTACCCAATCTCGCCCGTAACCAGCAAGACCGACATAAACCTTTGACGCCGGCATTATTGAAGTTGCATATGCAACTGTCTTCTCAGTCCATGTAATTGGGCCGATTGGTCCCACCTTTGCCACCGAATAGTCATAAGTCATAATTCTTAAGCGATCTATGTGGGGTGCAATCTGTGGCCAGGCGTAGACGGTGTAACCCTTTTGAACTTCAGTTGGGTTGAAGTTATATGGAGATGAAACCGAGAGAAGTTTATTGTTGGCGTGCAGCAAAGCCGATAGCTCTTTTACAAATGCCACCCACAGTGGTGCGGTCTTGGCCCATGTTGTATTGCCGTCAACAAAGGCGAAGCCTTCAAAATCTAGATCAATACCATCGTAATTATTCGCCATCACAAAATCGGAAATAGTTTTAGCAGTTTTGGTTCGGTTAGCTTGGCTGGCTAATAAATTTGCAAGAACTAATTTATCCATGCCATCGGTAATTGTTGGAATAATTTGGAAACCGGCGGCCTGCATCGCCGTAATTGGAGTTGCAATCGGGATGCTGGGATTTGCAGGTCCATATAAATCCGTCACAACCGCAGCTTTAGCTTTCCCATCAAATTTCAAGGTATACCAAAATGGCATTACCTCTTTTATTAAATCAGCATTATTTAATACCGCCGGAAGCGAAGTCTTCATTGAGTAATAAGGAATCCAGCCAGTCAAAATCTTGCGCGGTTGGTTTGCGCTATTTGCCGGGAGCGCAGTGGAAATAGTCAATGAACTGGCGATTAACGCCAAGACGATAGTTAAAGCAGTTCTATTTTTTAGGCGATTTACTTTTGATGCCGTCATAGATTTCTTTACATACTGGACAGATTGGGTATTTCTCGGGATCGCGCGATGGGATCCATTTCTTGCCACAAAGTGCTCGCACCGCTTTGCCAGTCACCGCTGATTCAACGACCTTTTCCTTCTTTACATAATGGGCAAAGCGATCATGGCCACCATCGTCATCCTGTAATTCTGGGCGGGTAAGTAGGTCGGTATCTCCTTCTAAATCAGGAGAGTTCTTACGGAAAATACCCATGTCCGAAAGGATAGTGGTTGCAGGTAGAATTTGAAGATGAAGGACTTGCTACGCACCTCCGATTTATCGCGCGCTGATGTCGATTTGCTCCTTGATACTGCCGCCGAATTTGCGAAGAATCCATTGCGCTCTAAAGATGCGCTGGCTCATAAGAGCGTGGCTATTTATATGACCAAACCTTCAACTCGCACCAGACTCTCATCTGAGACTGCAGTTGCTCATCTTGGTGGAACACCGATTTTTATCAGAGGCGATGAATTGCAACTTGGTCGTGGCGAAACGATTGCAGATACTGCAAAGATAATTAGTGGTTACTGCGATGCGCTAATCATTCGCACCTTTGCACAATCTGATGTCGATGAACTCGGCGCAAATGCATCTATCCCTATCATCAATGCCCTAACTGATGATGATCACCCAACACAATTATTAGCGGATTGGTTAACAATTCGCGAAACTTTTGGGCGCGATGTATCAGGACGTAAATTCGTTTATCTCGGCGATGGCAACAATATGTCTCATGCTTGGCTAACTATGGGCGCGATAATGGGCGCACATGTTGTAGCTGCAACTCCATCCGGCAAGTGGGCGCCAAGTGCTGAAGTTGTAGCAACTGCGCAAGCTATTGCTAAGAAAACTGGCGCCATTATCGAAGTAACCAACGATCCGGAGGCAGCCTGCAAAGACGCGAGCGCTTTATATACAGATGTTTGGATGTCGATGGGAGATCCCGAGGTCGAGCGCGCGGAGAAGATTAAAGTGCTGGCACCTTTCGCTGTAACGGATTCTTTGATGGCGCTAACTGCCAGCGATTCCATATTTATGCACTGCCTGCCTGCGCACCGCGGCGAAGAAGTCGCCGCATCTGTGATCGATGGACCGAAATCTGTAATTTGGCGCGAGGCATACCACCGCCGTACAACTATTCAGGCGCTTTTGTATCACTTAACCCGAGGAGAACTCGCAGGTAATTAGATCAGCAAGTAGGGTTCGCCTATGCGAGTAGCCGTCCCATTAGAGCGTAAAGAAGGTGAAAAGCGCGTAGCGCTTGTCCCCGACATCATCAATAAGTTAACCCGCCTTGGTTATGAAGTTGCTATTGAATCTGGCGCAGGCGATAACTCACAAGGTACTGATGCTGCATATGCCGCTGCCGGTGCCAACGTTGTTAAAGGTGATGTCATTGCCAGCGCAGATATCGTTCTTTCGGTTCAACCACTTACGCCAGCACAGATGGCTACCTTGAAAAAGGGCGCTGCAACTATCTCATTTCTTTCTACGGTAACTGCCGTTGATTCAATTGAAGCCGCCGTTAAAGCGCAGGTAACTGCCTTCTCACTTGAACTTGTGCCACGTATTTCGCGCGCGCAATCAATGGATGCACTTACTTCACAGGCGCTTTGTGCCGGTTATCGCGCAGTCTTAGTTGGCGCTGAAATGTCACCACGTTTCTTCCCGTTGTTGATGACTGCAGCGGGCACCGTTACACCGGCACAAGTTTTGGTACTTGGTGCAGGTGTTGCTGGTTTGCAAGCCATTGCAACAGCTCGTCGTTTAGGCGCTGTTGTATCGGCCTACGATGTTCGTCCATCTTCAGCAGATGAAGTTAAATCAATGGGTGCAACATTTATCGAACTTGAACTGGAATCACTCGAAGGCGCTGGTGGTTATGCGCGCGAGATGACAGAAGAACGTGCGGCAAAGCAGCGCGAACTATTGACTCCTTACATAGCAAAATCTCACGTGGTTATTACAACCGCTGCAGTTCCGGGTCGCACCGCACCACGTTTGATGACACAAGCAATGATTGATGCGATGGAACCCGGCACAGTAATTGTTGACTTGGCAGCTGAAACTGGCGGAAACGTTGAAGGATCAAAGCCTGGTGAAGTCGTTGTAACTAGCGGTGGAGTTCGAATTTGGGGCGGTAAAGATGTACCGAGCCAACTACCTTTCCACGCATCTAGTTTGTATTCACGTAACGTAGTTAACCTACTTACTCTGCTTACAACGCCTGCTAAAGATGGCGCACCAGTTGCGCTAAATCTCGATTTTGCAGATGAAATCATCAACGCAGCCGCGGTCACACATGCTGGCCAACGTCGCGACCCAAGTGCAGGAGGAGCCAAGTAATGGAACCAATGGCAATTGTTTCGATCTTCGTACTCGCAGTCTTTGTGGGTTTTGAAGTCGTCTCTAAAGTCTCTTCGACTCTGCACACTCCGCTGATGTCTGGTGCTAACGCAATCCACGGTGTGATTCTGGTCGGCGCAATTATCGTTGCTGATCACAGCCATACCAACCTAGAACTTGGTCTTTCACTTGCCGCAATCGTTCTTGCCACAATAAATATGGTCGGTGGCTTTGTGGTTACCGATCGTATGCTTGAGATGTTTAAAGGTAAGAAGAAGGGAGCAGATCAATGAGCAGCGCACTTTATGATCTAATCGGGCTAGCTGCCGGTGTCTGTTTTATTCTCGCCCTTAAAGGCTTATCTCATCCCAAGACTGCACGCCGCGGAAATTTAATCGGAGCGCTTGGCGCAACTGTTGCAACGCTTGTTGTATTTCTCTATGTAACTAAACCTGCCGATGGAACTCCTGCACATTCTTTGCCACTTCATAACCTTGGTTGGATCTTGGGCGCAATTGCAGTTGGTTTAGCAATCGGCGTTCCTGCCGCGCGCAAGGTTCAGATGACCCAGATGCCTCAGCTAGTTGCACTATTTAATGGTGTTGGTGGTGGCGCAGCTGCCCTTGTTGCAATCGTTGAATATTTGAACTTAGGCGCAGAAGCTACAAAGGCCGAAGTTATCTTTACGGTATTTACAGTTGTTGTCGGCTGCGTTTCTTTCAGCGGATCGATTATTACCTTTATGAAGCTGCAAGAGTTGATGACGACTCGCCCCGTTGTATTTCCTGGCGGACGCTTTGTAATTGCCGCAACTTTGGCTGCAGTTCTTGGTGTTTCAGGTTGGGTAGTTGCAGCCCTTGGAACTACACCTCTATTAGTACTTGCTGCACTTTCCTTGTTATTCGGTATCTTGTTCGTTCTGCCGGTTGGTGGCGCAGACGTGCCGATTGTTATCTCGTTACTTAACGCCTTTACTGGTTTAACAGTTGCAGCGAGCGGTTATGTACTTAACTCAACTCTTCTGATTATCGCCGGAACACTTGTTGGCGCATCAGGCACAATCTTGACGCGCTTGATGGCAGATGCGATGGGCCGTTCACTCTTTGGCACGCTGTTCGGTGCATTTACTGCAAAGCCACAAGATGTCGCAGCCGCTGGTGAAGAACGTCCCGTGCGTTCTGGTTCACCAGATGACGTAGCAATTCTTCTTAACTATGCCCGTCGCGTTGTAATTGTTCCTGGCTTCGGACTTGCCGTTGCACAAGCACAGCACACGGTTCGCGAACTCGCAGATTTGATGATCTCTAAAGGCATCGATGTTGCTTACGGAATTCACCCAGTTGCCGGTCGCATGCCAGGACATATGAACGTACTTCTTGCCGAAGCCAACGTTCCATATGATCAATTAGCTGAAATGGATGAAGTAAATCCAACTTTCGGACAGACCGATGTTGCAATCGTTATCGGTGCAAATGACGTTGTAAATCCTGCAGCCAAGACAACACCTGGTTGCCCAATTTATGGAATGCCAATTTTGGAAGTATCTAACGCTGCAAATGTCATCTTCTTAAAGCGTTCTATGCGCCCTGGTTTTGCGGGAATTGAGAATGAACTGCTTTATGATCCAAAGACGATGTTGCTCTTTGGTGATGCCAAGGCATCTTTAACTAAAGTTGTTAGCGCGCTTAAAGCCTTGTAATTAAGCGCTAGCCAACCATCTCGGTATCGCGCACTTTAGATTTATCGTGCGTGCACTTGGTGTTGGCCGGTAATTCATTGCAAGGATCGCATAACAAAATTAGCTCGTGGCATGTCTTGGTGCGACAGTTGCGAAATATCTTGCTTGGGGCTTTGCAGATTTCACATTCGCCTATGACTTTGGCCTTGGTTGAGAAATCAATGGCCATACGCGCATCAAAGGTATAGAGCGAGCCTTCCCAGAGACCGCTATCTGCAAACTTTTCACCATATTTAACGATGCCACCGTCGATTTGGTAAACCTCTTTAAAGCCGCGGTTCTTCATAACAACTGACAAGATTTCACAGCGGATACCGCCCGTGCAATAAGTAACGACCGGCTTTTCTTTTAAGTGATCGTATTTTCCGCTTTCAATCTCGCGGACAAAGTCACGTGAGGTATCAACATCAGGCACGATCGCATTCTTAAATTTGCCGATCTTGGCTTCATTTTGATTGCGGCCATCGAAGAAGACCACATCATCGCCACGAGCTTCAACTAGCTCGTGAACTTGTTCAGGGCGCAGATGTGTTCCGCCGCCGATTACGCCATTTTCATCAACTTTTATTTCATCTGGATTATCAAATGCTACGAGCTCTTTCTTAACTGCGATGTAAAGTTTTGGGAATTCATTTCCTGTGCCCTGCGACCATTTAAAGGCGATCTTCTTAAAGCCCGGGTACTTCTTAGTGTTCTTCACATATTTACGTAGATCATCGATATCGCCGCCGACTGTGCCATTGATACCAGTTGGTGAAATTAAGATACGGCCCTTTAAATTTAAAGTTTCACAGAGAGTTTTCTGCCAGAGTTGAACCGCAACAGGATCGCTTATGGGTGTGAAGCCATAATAGAGAAGGACTTTCTGCGGGTTCATGTTCGTATTCTATCCACCAAGTAATCAACTTAAAACATGCGGAAAATATCTACCGGCGACTGAAAAGATAACTACACAGTCGCCTCATAGACATTTTCCGCATTACTTTAGGCCGCAGAATCGCCTTACGAACTTTTTCGCCTCACGAGCGTCGCCAAGTAAATGGTCGCCGAAGGGTGATTTCCGCTAGTTTTCCTGAAGGTCGGTTGGAGCATTGTGAACATCCAGAACGTCCCCGCCCAATTTATCGGTGCGGTTCAAGGGGCGCTTGGCATCTTCCTTATAAATCGCAGGAATTGAGCCAAGTTTACCTTTCTGGAAATCTTCAAATGCTTGTAGAACTTCTGCCTTTGTATTCATTACAAATGGCCCCATCCAAGCAACGGGTTCCTTAATTGGTTGGCCACCGAGAATAAATAGTTCCAGGTTTGGCGAACGTGTTTCCTGTTGATTAGCTGCACGAATTACGATGCTATCGCCATCGCCGAAGACAGTTAGCTGTCCCATTTGTATTGGACGAGCTTCTTCTCCTGCAAAGCCATGGCCAGACATTGTGTAAACAAGTGCGTTGTAATCCTTGCGCCAAGGAAGGCGTAGTTCTGCACCAGGTGCAATCGTTGCATGAATTAAAGTAATCGGAGTCTGCGTTGTTCCAGGACCAACATGTCCATCTAATTCACCAGCGATGATACGAATTAGTGAACCGCCATCTGCGCTAGATAAAAGTGCAACATCATTTGCGCGCACATCTTGGTAGGCAGGTGGTGACCACTTCTTTGCTGCTGGCAGATTTACCCAAAGTTGGAATCCGTGAAATAAACCGCCGCTCATTACCAAATGCTCCGGTGGTGTTTCGATATGCAAAATTCCAGCACCGGCGGTCATCCATTGCGTATCGCCATTTGAAATTGTTCCGCCGCCGCCATTGTTATCTTTATGATCAAAGATTCCATCAATAATGTAAGTAACCGTTTCAAATCCGCGGTGTGGGTGCCAAGGAGTTCCCTTTGGTTCACCAGGTGCATATTCAACTTCGCCCATTTGATCTAAGTGCACAAATGGATCGAGCTCTGCTAAATCAACGCCAGCAAATGCGCGACGAACCGGAAAGCCTTCACCTTCGAAACCTTGCGGAGCAGTTGTGATGCTCTTTACGCGACGAGCACGCGAATTCGGCGCATCGCTAACGCGAGGAAGTACGGTGATATCACTTACGGTAACTGCTGGCATTTTTGCTCCTTGTTCGTGAGCGCAACTTTAGTTGAACTTTCAACTACCTGCAACTTAAAGTTACCTAGCGAAAATTGTGGATAAGGGCTTTTTTACCTTTTTTATGTCAGTTGGCGCATGCAATATCTGGCCCATGACAACGGCACTTCGCATAAGCGACCAAGAGCCAACCTTCTTGGCCCCAGCGATCGCCGATCTATTAAGCGCGATGCCTGGCATCGCCACACTATCTGCCCTTGTTGCGATCAACCCGCAAGAACTTTCGCCAGCCGATCGGATTGATTATCTAACTGCGCTGGAACGTCAGACTGGTTGGTTGCAAGCGCTTATGCAGCGCGCAATCGTTGCTGTCGCAGGTTGCGATTCCAGCAAACCAAGCGGTACCGATCCATTCTTTGGAGTCGATGATGCTGAACGCGAAGATATTTCAACTGCGCTGCGCCTTGCACCTACAACTGCACAATCACGTATCGATGTGGCCCGAACTCTCGTTAACCACCTACCTAATACTTGCTCTGCTCTAGCAACTGGTGATATCTCCCCCGCACACGCAACTGTTATTGCAAAGGAAACTGCCGCCGCAATTCGCGACGGGTTACCAGAATCTGCAATATTTGAGATTGAACAAAGAGCAATTGCGCACGCCGAGTTCCATACGCCAGGACAAGTTGCTAACCAAGTACGCACCTCGATCGCTCGTATCGCGCCGGAAACTTTTGAAGAAACCGTCGCCCGAGCGCGAGATACCCGGAAAGTCAGTTGCTACACCGAGAGCGATGGCATATCCACCATAGTTGCAATTTTGCCGGCCGCAGATGCACAAATTGTCATGAATTCAATTGAAAGTTTTATCCGCGCTGCAACTTCAGATTTAGATGCTGAATCAGACTCCGATCCACGAAGCGCGGATATGAAACGCGCTGATGCCTTAACTGCCATTGCCAGCGCTTATCTCTCTTCATCTGCAGAAGTTGTTACTCCCCACCGCCGTCCTATCTCTGTAAATGTAACTATCGATCTACCAACGCTCTTAGGTTTGGCTGAAAACCCAGGACAACTCGCCGGTTACGGTGCAATTCCAGCTTCGGTTGCGCGCGAACTTGCTGCCGACGGAAAATGGAAACGATTTATCACCGATCCCCAAACCGGGAATTTATTGGATTACGGAAGACAGAGTTATGAGCCACCGCAAGCGTTAATAGATTTCTTAATCGCGCGCGATCGCACCTGTCGCTTCCCTGGTTGTCGAAGATCGGCGGCCTTATCCGATATTGATCATGCCCAAAGTTGGGAGACCGGTGGGCGAACGTCACCTGATAATTTAGGCGCTCTCTGTCGAAGACACCATCGCCTTAAAACTCACGATGGTTGGAAGGTCGAAAGTCGCCAAGATGGTTCATGCACTTGGACATCACCGCTTGGAAAAATCTATCTGACACCAGCTCGTCCGATTGGCGATTCAATTTAACTCCATCCGTCCATTTCAATAGTCCATACTTAGCGCATGATCTGGTGGCCAAGTGAGATACCTACTCTGCAATATGGCAGATATACCTTGCGCGCGCCTATCGATTCGGATGTGAATTCAATATTTGAAGCTTGCCAAGATCCGCTTATTCCAAGATTTACCACTGTTCCCGCCAACTACACGATGGCTCATGCCCTTGATTATGTGCAGCGGGTGCCTGCATCAATTGAGCTGCAGCGGGAAATCCCCTTTGTCATCGAATTTGGGGTGGGTGACGATAAAGAGTTCGCCGGCGTTATCTCCTTCCACACTATAAGCATCGATAACCACCGCGCGGAAATTGGATATTGGATGCACGCGCCAATGCGTGGCAAAGGTATTGGAACTATGGCTACAAAGATGATCACCGATTATGGCTTTGATACTTTAGGTTTTAAGCGAATTGAAGCAGCGGTATATACAGATAACACCGCTTCTCAGAAACTTTTATCTTCTGCTGGCTACCAGCGTGAAGGCATACTGCAGCAAAGAGTTACGCGCTCAAATGGCGATCAGATAGATATGGTTATGTTGGCAGCGATAAACCAGAGCTGGAAAAGGCTAGGCTAAAGGTATGTATTCGTTAGCAGTACTAATTGTGATCCTTATGGGGATAGCTTTTCTATCGGGTCCAATTGGGTTACTTCTGACTAGCAATTTAGCGCGCGAATTCTCTAGAAAATACAAGGCGCTTTGGGTTATCCGTAAACTGA
>CANIAV010000017.1 GCA_947465365.1 Actinomycetota bacterium
AATCACCGATGGCTTCTACTATGACTTTGATCCAGAGCGTCCTTTCAATCCAGAGGATTTAGAGAAGATTGAAAGTGCAATGCGTAAGATCGTTAAAGAGGGTCAAAGATTTCGCCGTCGCGTAACCACTGAATCCGAAGCGCTAAAAGAGTTGTCGCACGAGCCGTATAAATGTGAATTGATCGGATTGAAATCAGGTGCCGGCGATGAAGCTAGCGTTGAAGTCGGTGGAGCCGAACTAACGATTTATGACAACTTAGGTCGTGATGGCCATCCCGTTTGGTCAGATCTCTGTCGCGGGCCACATCTGCCTTCCACAAAACATATTCCAGCATTTAAGTTGATGCGCACAGCAGCGGCCTATTGGCGCGGTTCTGAAAAGAATCCGATGCTGCAACGTATCTACGGAACTGCGTGGCCTTCACCAGAAGAGTTAGCCGCTTATTTGGAGCTACTCGCTGAAGCAGAAAAACGCGATCATCGTCGTCTCGGTACTGAACTAGATCTCTTCTCTTTCCCAGAAGAAATTGGTTCTGGCCTTGCCGTCTTTCATCCCAAAGGCGGAATCATTCGTCGGGCGATGGAAGATTATTCGCGCAAGCGCCATGAAGATGAAGGTTATGAATTTGTTTATTCACCACATTTAACCAAGGCTGCGCTCTTTGAAAAATCGGGCCACTTGCAGTGGTACTCCGAAGGTATGTATCCACCAATGGTTATGGATGAAGAACTTCATGCCGATGGCACTATCAAGCGCGCCGGTCAGCAGTACTACATGAAGCCGATGAACTGCCCCTTCCACAATCTAATCTTTGCTTCACGTGGTCGCTCATATCGCGAGCTTCCACTTCGCCTCTTTGAATTCGGCACCGTTTACCGTTATGAAAAATCAGGTGTGATTCAGGGTCTGACTCGCGCCCGCGGATTTACTCAAGATGATGCCCATATTTACTGCACCAAAGAACAAATGGTTGGCGAGCTCGATTCCCTTTTAACGTTCGTGCTTAACTTATTGCGCGATTACGGCTTAGAAGATTTCTACCTAGAACTTTCTACCCGTAATCCTGAGAAGTCAGTTGGTGAAGATGCCGATTGGGTAGAGGCAACAGAAGCTCTGCGTAAAGCAGCCCTTGCTCAGAATTTGGAACTAGTCCTTGATGAAGGTGGGGCCGCGTTCTACGGTCCGAAGATTTCAGTACAAGCAAAAGATGCGATCGGTCGCACCTGGCAGATGTCGACGATCCAAGTTGATTTCCAATTGCCACAGAGATTTGAACTTGAATATTCAGCAACTGATGGCACACGTCAACGTCCGGTGATGATTCACCGCGCGTTATTTGGTTCTATCGAAAGATTCTTCGGTGTTTTAACAGAGCACTATTCCGGCGCCTTCCCACCATGGCTTGCGCCCGTGCAGGTTACTGCGATTCCGGTAGCTGAGGCCTTTGCCGATTATCTAGCTGGCGTTGTAAAAGAGTTTAAATCCGCTGGAATTCGCATCGATTTAGATTCATCCGATGACCGTATGCAGAAGAAGATTCGTAACGCGCAGATGCAGAAAGTTCCATATATGTTGATCGCAGGCGAAGAAGATCAAGCTGCCGGCAAGGTATCTATTCGTTATCGCAACGGTGATCAGAAGAACGGCATTGCAGTTGCGGATGCAATCGCTGAGATACAGAACGCAATTCGCGATCGTAAGCAGGTTTAACAATGGTTGAACCAACACCTGGAATGCCAGATCGTTGGGCGCGCCTGTGGGCGCCGCATCGTATGGAGTATTTAAAAGGGGAGAATCGTCCGTTGGGCGATAACGACGTCATCTGTCCATTCTGTCGCGTACCAACCTTGGACGATCAAGCAGGTTTGATCGTGGCGCGAGGAAATACTGCCTACGTTGTAATGAATCTATATCCATATAACGCGGGCCATCTCTTGATATGCGCTTATCGCCACGTTGCTGATTTAACTGACTTAACTAAAGAAGAACGTGATGAGATCTCTGATATGACTGCACATGCCATGGTTACCTTACGTAAAGTTTCCTCGCCCGCAGGCTTTAACTTAGGAATGAATCAAGGTGCTATTTCAGGTGCGGGCGTGGCCGAACATATCCATCAACATGTGGTGCCGCGTTGGTCGGGCGATGCCAACTTTATGCCGCTAATTGGTCAAACAAAAGTTATGCCAGTTCTACTTTCTCAGACACGAGATGAGCTAGCTGCCGCCTGGTAAAAGACTTTATTGCAACTGATTAATATAACTTTTCACGATATCGATACCTATGCCATTGGATACGACGATAGGTATCGCCGGAAATAGTAAGCCAGCTGCGAAAGCTCCCTCACCAGCACCAGCAATATCTTCCAAATACTCTTCGCGAAATTCGGCGACCATTTCTTCATGCTCATGCTCGCCGACAGAAACAGTCGGGGGGTTTGTGCTGTAGTCGAGTATTTGCAAATCACTTAAAGAAATCAAGGCAATTGGACTGCCGGTTTCAGAGTGCAATACTAAATAAGGTGTGACCAATTGATCGAATACACGATTGGCTAACATGATCGCATCTTCAAAGTCAGCATCACTGCCTTCGAGTTCGTTAACGACAACCAAACGTGGCAGTTGGTAATCACTTAACGCTTGCCATTGATCAATTGTGTTTGGGTCGATTCCTGCCGCAGGATTAATTGCAAATATCGCAAGATCAGAATTGGCAATAACTTCGCTCGTGACCTGCGCACCAAATAAATTGGCGATCGCCTGCGGTTGGGCCGAGACATGTCCGTATACGTGGATACGTTTAAGAGAACTCACAGGCGTCAGAATAGGTGAAATTCCACCCTTGAGCCTACGATGGTGGCGATGTTAAGCGCTTCTTTAAAGCCAGCCGTAACCCGCGCCATCAATCCAATAGCGCGCGGCGCCCTTCGCATGGGATTAACACCTAACGCAGTTACCTTCACCGGTGCCATTGGCGTCGTAGTTAGTGCGCTCTATTTCTATCCCAAGCAAGATTTTTTCATCGGAACTCTACTGATCTGCTTCTTTGCACTTAGTGATCTCTTTGATGGTGCAATGGCGCGGATCTCACAAGCTGGAGCAAGTCGTTGGGGTGGATTCCTGGATTCAACGATTGATCGCATAACTGATTCTGCAATATTGCTGGGGTTATGTATTGCGCTAATTGATAGTAACGATCCTCTGGTTCCTGTTGCCCTTGGTGCGCTAGTTGCAGGGACTTTAGTTCCATATATCCGCGCGAAAGCGGAATCACTTGGTATTGACTGTTCTGGTGGAATCGCCGAGCGAACAGAACGTTTAATCATTGCCTTAACAGCCATCGGGTTCGAAGGATTAGGAATTCCTTATGCGTTAGCCATCGGAGTTTGGCTGCTCTTATCCCTTGCGGTCGTAACAGTTATCCAACGCATCTTGATCGTTAAGGCGGCGTTGTAAAGCAATGAACTTGGATAATCTTGTCGCTCTGGCATATTTCACAGGTTGGAAGTTAGTTAGAGCACTGCCTGAGAAATTTGCCTACGCCAGCTTCGAACGGATTGGAACAATCACCTTGCGCCGCAACGGTGTGCCAATTCAAAGATTGCGCAGTAATTTGCAACGAGTATGCCCTGAAAAAGATACCGCTGCCATTGATCAATTGATGGTCGAGGCGGTCTCTTCATATATGCGTTATTGGTGTGACACTTTCAGATCGCCAGATTGGTCTAAAGAACGCGTGAAAGAAACGGTGACGGTTACTCGCGAAGAGCTGCTAACTGAGCCGATGCGCGATGGTCGCGGCGTCGTAATTGCACTGCCTCATGCTGGTAATTGGGATCATGCCGGTTCTTACTTTTGTGGGATGGGATTTCCTTTAGTCACAGTTGCTGAACGACTAAAACCGGAAGCGCTCTTTAATAAGTTTTTAGAGTATCGCCAGAACATGGGAATGGAAGTCTTGGCGCTAGATGGAAGATCTATGGCAACGCTGATGCAGCGCGCCAGGGATGGTGCGCTGATTGCACTGGTTGCAGATCGTGATTTATCGCGCAGTGGTATCGATGTAAATTTCTTTGGTCATCCAGCGCGTATGCCCGCCGGTCCTGCTCTCTTAGCTGTCAGAACTGGGATTCCACTTGTTACGGCCTTTGTTTCTTATACGTCCACCGGGATTAATGTGGAATTCAATAGCGTTCCGATTCCGTCGGAAGGCACAGACTCAGAAAGAGTTGCGCAAGTAGTGCAGACTTGTGCAGATCATTTTGCGCAAGGGATCACCAAAGCTCCGCAAGATTGGCATATGTTGCAAAGAATCTGGATAGATGGCGATTTCCGGGAGCGCAGCGCATGACTTTAAAAAAGTTACGTATCGGACTTGTCTGTCCGTATGGATGGGATACCCCAGGTGGGGTTCAGAACCATGTGCGCGATTTGGCTGAATACTTAATTGCGAAAGGTCATTATGTTTCGGTGTTAGCACCAGTAATTGATGAAGATGCTATCCCGGATTATGTAACGAGTGCGGGAAAACCAATCTCAATTCCATACAACGGTGCGGTTGCACGCGTCCTGTTTGGTCCCATTGCATTCTCGCGAGTAAGACATTGGATTACAAACGGTAAATTTGATCTGCTCCACTTACATGAACCAGCAATTCCCTCTATATCTTTGCTTGCATGTTGGGCCGCAGAAGGGCCACTGGTTGGAACATTCCACGCTGCCGCCAAACGTCAGAAAGCGATATTTGCAATTGGTCCAATCTTGGAACCAGTTATTGAGAAATTATCGGCGCGAATTGCAGTAAGCGAGGCCGCGCGCGAGACCCTTACCGAACATTTAGAGACTGATGCAGTTGTTGTGCCAAATGGAATCTATGCCGACCGTTATCGCGATGGCGAAGTTCGCGCGCAATGGAGCGGAAACACTTTAGGTTTTATCGGACGATTTGAAGAGCCTCGGAAGGGTTTATCTGTGCTGCTGGAAGCGCTACCGATAATCGCCCGCTTTGCACCTGATGTGCGCGTAATCGTTGCAGGACCGGGCGATAGTAAAGAAGTTGAAGATCAGATCGACCCGCAACTGCGCCACCGTTTTGAATTTCTGGGTCGAATCACAGAGAAGGAAAAAGCTGACTTTTTATCTTCAGTTGCTTTATACATCGCACCGAACACAGGTGGTGAATCATTTGGAATCATTCTCGCTGAAGCACTAGCCGGGGGAGCTGCAGTCGTTGCAAGTGATATTCCTGCCTTTGTCTCGCTGCTTGGTAATGGTGAATACGGTGCGCTCTTTGAGTCAGAGAATCCACAGGAGTTAGCAAAGGTGGTTATAGATCTTTTACGCGAGAAAGATAAGAGACTGGCGCTGGCGCGACGAGGTAAAGAATACGCGCAACGTTTTGATTGGGATGTAGTTGCCGAAGATATCTTCTCGATTTACGAGATGGCCTTGGTCGGCAGCGATGGAGTTTCTCTCTCATCGGAAAATCGCGCCTGGAATCGTTTTCTAGGACGGGAAGGAAATTAAATGGAGAGATATTTCTTTTTAGTACTTTTCGTTATTTTTGCGCTCTGGTATTTGTCATATTCAGCGACCCGTTTAGATCGTTTGCACCATCGCGTGGAAACTAGCTGGGCAAATTTGGATGGATTACTGCAACGCCGCGCGGCCGTTGCACTGGAAATTGCCAAGAGCGATATCGCTGACCCTGCTTCTTCACTTCTATTAACTGCAGCAGCTCACCAGGCGCGAGATGCACAGATGAAGACACGTTCGCAGGCTGAGAGTGGTTTATCCGGTGCGTTAGGACTGCTCTTAAATGATGACCATTTAGTTGAAGGTGTGATCGAGAGAGATTTGCTTCGCGAACTCTCGGAACTAACCGACAAGATTCGAATTGCGATTGCGATGCACGTTGATGCCGTAACCCGCACACAGATGGTGCGGGCCAAGCCGGTCTTTAAGATCTTTAGATTGGCCGGACGCGCACCGTTGCCAGTTACCTACGAATTCGAAGCCGATGTCCTTTAAGAAGTTCCTGAAACGTGGCGCTGGCTTGGTCTCGATTGCCGTTGTCACTATTTCTCTCTTTAATTTTCTACCATCTATCAAAGTCGTAAGTCTTATTCCAATTTTGGGTAAAACAGAGCCAACAAATTCTCTTAGCGGACGGATCGGTAGCGATGGTCCGATCCTGGTTGTGAAGATCGATGACACTCCACCTGCGCATCCCCAAGCAGGCTTAGAAGATGCTGATGTGGTTTACATCGAACAAGTCGAAGGTGGTCTGACTCGCTTGGCAGCAGTTTTTAGTTCGAAGATTCCAACTGTTATTGGCCCAGTTAGAAGCGCGCGCATTTCCGATATTGAAATACTGCAACAGTACGGAAGGGTTGCCTTTGCCTATAGTGGTGCGCAATCCAAATTATTGCCAGTAATTGCGGCAGCGAATCTCGAGAACTTAGGTGCGCAACGCCAATCACCAGAGATTTATGCAAACGACCCATTACGAATAGCACCAACAGCAATGATGCTGCAAGCGCAGAAATTGATGGCGAACGTTGCAGCCGCGAACTTATCTATCGCTAAATCTAAGCCGAATGGTTGGAGCTTCGGTGATGGACCAGATACCGGAACTGCAATCTCATCCGTAAAAGTTTCATGGCCCGCTAATTCTTACGACGCTACTTGGTCGCTATCGCAAGAGCGTTGGTTGCTTTCGCAACGCGGGGTTCCAGATTTAGCTGCATCCGGATTGCAATTAGGACCGACTACATTTGTTATTCAATTGGTTTCTATTTCACCTTCTGAATATCACGACAAAGTCGGTGGTGTGACTCCATTTAGTGACACGGTCGGAACCGGTACTGGATATGTACTACGCGATGGTCTTGCGATTGCAGCGAATTGGAGTAGACCCACTGGTGATCAAGGAACTACATGGACTGATAAATCAGGCAACGAGATAAAATTTGCTCCAGGTCAGATTTGGATCGCTTTAACGGATAAAGAGCCGATTTTCACGCCCAAGGCGGCGGATGCGCCATCGCCTGCCACAAAGTAGTATTAGCACAATAGTTTTTATATTAAGAGCCAATTAAAGGGAGTAAGTCATGTCAGAGGCAGTCGGCACAGCGCGCGTTAAACGCGGAATGGCAGAGATGCTCAAAGGCGGCGTCATTATGGATGTCGTAAACGCTGAACAAGCCAAGATTGCACAGGATGCTGGCGCATGCGCTGTTATGGCGCTAGAACGCGTACCCGCAGATATTCGCGCCCAAGGCGGCGTCGCTCGTATGTCAGATCCAGATATGATCGAAAAGATTAAGGCTGCAGTAACAATTCCGGTGATGGCCAAGGCACGTATCGGCCATTTCGTAGAAGCACGCATCCTTGAATCACTTGGTGTGGATTACATCGATGAATCAGAAGTTTTGACACCCGCAGATTATGAAAACCATATCGAAAAGTGGGATTTCAAAGTTCCTTTCGTATGTGGTGCAACAAATTTAGGTGAGGCGTTACGCCGCATCAACGAAGGCGCCGCAATGATTCGCTCTAAGGGCGAAGCAGGTACCGGCGATGTTTCTAATGCCATGATGCATATGCGCAAGATCGGTGGAGAAATTCGCCGCCTTTCTTCGATGCGCGAAGATGAACTCTATGTCGCGGCTAAGGAACTCCAAGCGCCATTTGCACTTGTGAAGGAAGTTGCAGAAACTGGCAAACTTCCCGTCGTACTTTTCACAGCTGGTGGAATCGCTACACCTGCAGATGCAGCGCTAATGATGCAGATGGGCGCCGATGGCGTATTTATCGGTTCCGGAATCTTTAAATCTGGAGATCCAGCAACTCGTGCGGCAGCTTGCGTTAAGGCAACTACCTTCTTTGAAGATGCCAAGGTGTTAGCCGATGTTTCACGCGGACTAGGGGATGCGATGGTTGGTATCAACGTTGCAGATCTACCGGCTCCACATCGCTTAGCCGAGCGCGGCTGGTAGTAATTTACTTTCAATGAAGATCGGTGTTCTCGCGCTGCAAGGCGATTTCCGCGAACATATCCAGGCCGCCAAGGCATCAGGTCATGCCGCTTTAACAGTACGTAGGCCTGAAGAGCTATCTGAAGTAGATGCTTTGATTTTGCCTGGTGGTGAATCAACCACAATCGCACAGTTAGCTAAAACTTTTGATCTCATTGCTCCAATCAGGAAGCGAATTGCTGAAGGTATGCCGGTTTACGGCTCATGCGCGGGAATGATTTTGCTGGCAGATCGGATAGTCGATGGCGCCGCCGGTCAAGAGACATTCGGCGGGATAGATATGACCGTTCGCCGAAATGCATTTGGTCGTCAAGTTGACTCTTTTGAAAGCGATTTAACTTTTAATCAGGAACTTCTTCGTGCCGTCTTTATCCGGGCTCCGTGGGTAGAAGAAGTAAGTCAAAAAGTTGAAATCTTGGCAGATGTTCAAGGAAGCGATGGCAAAGGTCATCCAGTAGCAGTGCGCCAAGGTTCGCTATTGGCGACATCGTTTCATCCAGAATTGACAGGGGATTTACGCGTGCATCGCTACTTCTTTGATCAAGTCTGTGCCGGCGCGATAAAGTAGCCCCATTGCAAAAGCTCTAAATCCGATCCCAGTTTGATTGAGGTGTTTTAAATGTCCGGCCATTCCAAGTGGGCAACGACAAAGCATAAAAAGGCGGTCATCGATAGCCGACGCGCTAAGAATTTCGCGAAGCTAATTAAGGCGATCGAAGTTGCATCGCGCAACGGTGGCCCTGATGTTGATGGCAATCCAACTTTATTTGATGCAATTGCAAAAGCTAAGAAGAATTCCATGCCCGCCGACAATATTGATCGCGCCGTAAAACGTGGTGCCGGTCTCGAATCTGGTGGAGCTGACTGGCAGACGATTATGTATGAAGGCTACGGTCCAAATGGCGTTGCCATCATGATCGAATGTCTATCTGATAACCGCAATCGCGCCGCCTCTGAAGTTCGCGTTGCTGTAACTCGCAATGGTGGATCAATGGCCGACCCTGGTTCAGTTGCCTATCTTTTCAATCGCAAGGGCGTAATTATTGTTAATAAGGTGGCTGGCGTAACTGAAGAGACTATTTTGGAAGCAGTTCTTGAAGCTGGCGCTGAAGAAGTAAATGATCTCGGGGATTCGTTTGAAGTAGTTTGCGAAGCAAGTGATCTGGTAACAGCTCGCACCGCACTGCAGACAGCTGGCATCGATTATGAATCAGCCGATTCATCGTTCCTGCCATCTATGACTATTCCGCTTGATGCAGAGGGCGCTACCAAGGTATTTGAACTTATCGATGCGATTGAAGAGTTAGATGATGTTCAGAATGTATTCAGTAACTTCGATGTCTCCGATGAAGTTATGGCGAGCCTTTCCTAACAGCGCGCACTTGGCGTCGTAGGCTGTGAAGTTATGAGCCAACGAGAAATCCGAGTTCTGGGAGTTGACCCAGGTCTGACTCGTTGCGGTGTTGGCGTGATTGAAGGCGCCCCCGGTTCTCAACTGCGTCTGATAAATGTAGGTGTAATCCTGACCCCCAGCGCAACGGCTTTAGAACTTCGCCTTCTGCAATTGGAGCGCGAGCTAACGCAATGGGTTGAAGATAATCGTCCAGATGTAGTTGCAGTCGAACGAGTCTTCTCGCAGCACAATGTCCGAACCGTTATGGGAACTGGCCAAGCCGCTGGTATTGCCTTACTTGTTGCAGCTCGCGCTGGAATACCAGTTGTCATGCACACACCTAGTGAAGTCAAGGCAGCGGTAACCGGATCAGGTCGTGCTAATAAAGTGCAAGTTGCGGAAATGGTTAAACGTTTACTGGCGCTGAAAGAGATTCCCAAACCAGTCGACAGTACCGATGCGTTAGCGCTAGCAATCTGTCACATCTGGCGTGGCTCTGGTGATTCGAAGTTAGCGGCAGCTGTGATTGCTGAAAAATCTCGGTTAGCTAAGTTGGTAGGCAAATGATTTCGCTCATTAACGGCACGGTGCGTTCGCTTACCTCTGATCGCGCAATTGTTGAAGTCGGGGGAGTTGGCTTGTCGATCACCATAACCGCCGGAACTAGCGCGCAGTTAAATATTGGAGCTCCCGCGCAGTTCTATACATGCCTAGTTGTTCGCGAAGAATCACTCACTCTCTTTGGATTTTTAGATGACGGTGCCCGATCGCTCTTTGAACTTGTGCAAACCGTAAGTGGTATTGGACCAAAAGTGGCGATGTCTATAGTTGCAGCGCTCTCACCTGGCCAACTTGCCTTAGCTATTGCAAATGAAGATATCTCGGCGATTGAGAAAGTGCCGGGTATCGGTCGTAAAGGTGCACAACGCTTGATTCTCGAATTGAAGGGAAAGCTAACCGATTTCGGTTCTGGCGATAAGAGCGCACATCATCAACCTGCTTGGCGTGAACAACTTGCCAGCGCGTTAATTTCCTTGGGCTTTTCTGCCAAAGAATCCGATAGCGCTATAACCAGTGTTGTTAATCAGATATCTGAAGAAGGCGGAGATGCCAATTCTGCAGAATTATCTGATCTCCTTAAGCGCGCTCTGCAAAAGGGCGGTCGGTAACTATGAGCGATGATCGTCTAGTCAGCCCAGATTTTGCCAATGATGATTCGGCGGCAGAACATGCACTGCGTCCCAAGACCTTAAAAGAGTTCATCGGCCAACATAGAGTCCGCGACCAAATCGATGTACTTCTTACTGCAGCTCGCCAACGAAATTCCGCCGCTGACCACATTCTGCTATCTGGCCCACCTGGACTTGGCAAGACTACTCTGGCTTTAATTTTGGCCAGCGAAATGCAGACA
>CANIAV010000018.1 GCA_947465365.1 Actinomycetota bacterium
CGCTTTAGCGCGAGAGTTGAAATCCAAACCAACTGAAGGTGTATTTCCCTGTACAGCAAGTAAATTTACTGAGCCACTCCCCTGCGGGTTAGCCGGAATCACTGCCACAAATATAAAAAATAAAACCAATTTGATCAGATTACTCACGGAGACCCGCGTCAGTAGAACCGCGATCACGAGAGTTAAAGCCGATAAGGCGAGCACTCCCCCGTATGAAACTATTGGCAAGGCTGGTGATTCCACCTGGCTAAAGGCGATTCGCGTCCAACCAAAGCCACCGAATGGAAAATTTGCCCTTACCTCTTCGGTTAACAAAAGTGTGAAAATTGTCCACCAAATATTATTTAATTTTTTGGCGACGTAACCAACGGGAATATAGAAGAGCGCTTGCAGCAGCGCTAACAGTAACCAAGGCAGCGCACCTACAAATTTTCCCGACCAGTGAAGAACGATAGCGTTATAGATAAGACCGAAGAGGAAGAAGTGCCAAATAGCTTTCTCGCTCTTTCCAATCTTGCGAAAGAGCAAGGCGTAACCAATTATTGCCAGGTACCAGAGACCAATCGGAGCAAAGGCTGCACTTGCCAAGCAGGCTGCTAAGACAATTACTACCATTTCAGTGCCGCAATCAGCCGATCTACGCTAGCCCCCAGACCGTAACGCTCTTTCATTTCATAAATCTTTGATAGATCTTTCGGGGCTTGCGGCATAGAGATATCTAAAGTTGGCAGAGCAACATCTTTAGCACAATGCACCAGAGTCGGAGCGATCTTTAAATAATCTGCTCCCGCAATAATCTTCTTAGCTAGGGCAGGCGTTAAAGCGGGATGAGCATCATGTGCACCTTGTAGCGCTTGATCGACATCGGCAAAATGATTGGCGATTACAGCAGCGCCCTTTTCTCCGATTCCGCGTACTCCGGGAAGGCCATCTGATGGATCACCGCGAAACATAGCAAAGAGCGCATAGCGATCACCAGGAATAGCGTATTTGCGCGCCACCCAAGAGATATCAACCAAATCATGTTGCGATAAACCCTTGGCCAAGTAAACGACTTTCACGTCACGTTTGTCATCGACGAGTTGAAAGAGATCGCGATCGCCCGTGACAATTCGGATCGGTCCCTTCTCTTTGACTGCAAAAGTTGCCATAACATCATCGGCTTCGTAATCATCAACGCCGACCATCGGTATGCCGAACTCATCTAACAAATCAAGCAGAATTGGAATTTGCGGGGTTAATAAATCTGGCTCTTCTTCGCCTTCACCATCTTCTTCCAGTCGATTTGCTTTGTAATCGGGCCAAAGATCTACTCGCCAAGAAGGTCGCCAATCCCCTTCGATGCAGGCAACTATCCGCTTCGGTGAATACATAGTTATCAAACGCGCCGTCATATCGAGATAACCGCGGATGGCATTCACCGATGTTCCATCCGGTGCCAACATCGTGTCGGGCATTCCGTAATAAGCGCGATACCAGAGCGAGGCGCTATCGAGCAACATCAAAGTCATAGTTCATCCACCATATATGAAATCACGCCGCGATCTAAACGTTTGATCGCTTCCCGGCAGACTGGGCGCAGCGCTTCGCTAGCTCCACCAATTTGCACCATTAAATCCATCAATTGCTTAATGGAACGTACAAAATCACCGACCGACATATCGCTGCCTTTTAAAACGTTAGTTAAGGACTTGCCCTGTGCCCAGCGATAGGAAATAAATGCAAATCCAAAGTCAGGTTCCTTCTGTGTTTTTACATCAAAATCATTTTCAATAGCCTCTAATTTGGCCCAGAGCTTAGTTATCTCCGCGAGTGCGTTTGCTACGTTCTGATGTGGCATCTTCGGGGCGTATTCATCTCGCGATCGAGATTGAAAGATCATTGATGAGACTGTAGATAGCAATTCTGGAGCGGTTAAGTTATCTAAAACGCCCGCTCTGATGGTTTCCGTTAGCAACAAATCAGATTCGGCATAAATCTTGGCCAGGATCTTGCCTTGCGCCAAAGGTTTTTCACCTTCGATGTAACCCAAGTGGGTCAGTACATCGCAGATACGATCAAAGGTCTTGGCGATAACATGTGTCCGATTTTCCACCCGCGCACGCAGCCCATCAGATTCACGGACTAAACGTTCAGCTCTCTCGGCGAAACGAGCATGGGTTTCACGGTCATTACAGCCATGGCAAGGATGATTTCGCATGGAGCGCCGCAAATTATCTATCTCACCTTCCATGTGACTGCGCTGGCGATTATCGAAAGTCTTTCTGCCATCGCGTTTGGAAAGCAACTTCTCTAACTCCTTAATTTCAGAGCGCAGCAAGGCGTAACTCTCGAAATCGCCGAGATGGCATTTGGCGCTCTCAATTAACTCAGTGCGCGCTGATTCATTCTTCTTAATCTGTCGTACCAATCCAACGACAGCGCGGTCTGCTTGGAATTGAGCAAAGGAGGATTCCAGGCTGCCATGAGCGCGTTCGCGACCAAAACGAGCAATTAAGTTAATCGCCATGTTGTAAGTCGGAGTAAATGATGACCGCAATGGATAAGTTCGAGTCGATGCTAAGCCTGCTGCAGTAGCCGAATCAACTGTTGGCGACCACTGAACAACGGCATTTCCTTCAATGTCGATACCGCGACGACCGGCTCTGCCAGTTAACTGCGTGTACTCCCCCGGAGTAATTGGAACGTGCGCTTCACCATTCCATTTAGTTAGCTTTTCCAAAACTACTGTGCGCGCTGGCATGTTAATTCCCAAGGCTAAAGTTTCGGTGGCAAAGACTGCCTTCACCAGACCGCGTTGAAAGAGATCTTCAACTGCATTCTTAAAGCTAGGTAGCAGGCCGGCATGGTGTGCAGCAATACCACGTTCTAGTGCAGTGATCCATTCGCGATAACCAAGTACTTCCAAATCTTCTTCAGGAAGATTCGCGGTAAAGCGGGCAGCCGTTGCCAAAATTTCAGCGCGTTCTTCCGTGTTAGTTAGCTTTAAACCTGCTGCTAAACATTGCTTTACTGCGGCATCACAACCCATACGAGAAAAGATGAAGGTAATAGCTGGCAACATATCTTCGCGATTTAGCTTCTCAATTATTTCAGCGCGCGACAAACGCGATTCTTGAGCGCCCCATTGCTCCCGGCGATTTCTAGGAATTCGCACCTTACGTAAAGCCTCGCGCTCTAGCGCCAAAATTTCCGGATTAATCTTGCCTGGCTGGCTAAAGAGATCGACCAAACTCGAATTAATCAAAACGTGTTGATAAAGCGGAATTGGGCGATGCTCACTAAGGATAACTTCGGTCTGACCGCGGACCTCACCCAGCCATTCTCCGAACTCTTCGGCATTCGAAACTGTTGCCGAAAGCGAGATGACTTGTACTGATTCCATTAAATGGATTAAGACTTCTTCCCAGACTGCACCGCGAAATTTATCGGCTAGATAATGAACTTCATCCATCACTACAGAGCCAAGATTTACCAGGGTTGATGAATTGGCATAGAGCATATTTCGCAATACTTCCGTGGTCATAACTAAAATATCGGCTTCGGAATTTATATTGGTATCGCCGGTTAAAAGTCCGACCCGATCTTCACCGAAGCGAGCTACAAACTCTTGAAATTTCTGATTAGAAAGAGCTTTGATTGGGGTTGTGTAGAAACATTTCTTCCCATTACTTAGAGCCAGAAAAGCGGCAAATTCACCGACCACCGTCTTACCTGCTCCTGTAGGTGCCGCCACAAGAACTCCATGGCCACCTTCTACGGCGTGGCAGGCATCGATCTGAAATTGATCAAAGGGAAATTCAAATTGGGCAATAAATTCCTCGGTAATGGGATGGCTTTTGCGAGACTTCGCCGCGGCATATTTGGCAGCTGGAGTCGTCACGGGGTCCACGATAGTCCAGCACCTGCCATACATTCAGCGCGAACTGGTAATCCACCGATTCTTTCACCGTCGGCATATGCGATCGCATCGGCGTGAAGTGAAACCTTGGCGGTTCTATAGATATCGACTTGCGGATGGTCTATATGTTTTCCAGAGAAAACCTTTGGGAAGACTCGCAGGAACTCCAATTTACTCACCGGGCGCAGAACCATCACATCAAAGAGGCCATCTGACATATCAGCGTCAGGGCATACCTTCATGCCTCCCCCATAACTATTACCGTTTCCGATCGCAATCAACATCGCTTCAGTTTCGATACTTTGGCCATCTAATTGAATCTGATAGCGCAGTGGTTTAAATTTCGGCAGCTCCATGGCGATTGCTAAGTTATATTTCATCGGACCCTTAGGCCATTTCAAAGTATTGGCTTTCTCATTTACTACTGAATCAAAGCCGGTGGAGAGAATCGCCCCAAACCATTCAGAATCAACCAAACCTAAATCAATTGGCTTTGGTGTTCGTGTTGTAACCGCATCTAACTGTTCGATGACCCCATTAAGATCCCAACCAGTTGCGCGCAGGAAATCATTGCCTGTACCACCTGCCACCACGCTGAATGGGATTCTCCGAGGAACAACAACTTGCATGACCAAATGCGCCAGTCCATCTCCCCCGACCGAGATAACTCCTTCAACGCTTCTAATGTTGCTATCTAGGAACTCAACGAGATTGCTACGTAGTTTTGGTGACGAGGTTGCAGTAATTATGCTGTAACTCAATTTTTTGGATGCAAAATATCCAGCGACTTCGCGACCTAATACCGCACCACGCCCGCCGCCGGAAATTGGATTAATTACTATTGCCCACATTGAAATTGGCTACTCGACTAGGGCGTTCTTCTTTGCGCGGCGCCTATCGTTCAGAAGGGCGAAAACGCCCGCCAGCAGGTAAAGGCCAATTAAAGGTAGCGCCAATAAGATCATCGATAACGGGTCAGCACTTGGAGTAAATCCGGCAACGAATAAGGTTATTGCGAATATCCAAATCCGCCACGGTTTCAGGATGGCTGCTCCACTTAGGAAACCAATTAAATTAAAGGTAACTAGAAACACGGGCAGTTCGAAAGCGATTCCAAAGAGCAAAATTGCCCGCATTACAAAATCCAAATAATCATCAAATTTCACGAGGTTATTCAGCGCATCGGGAGTAAAACCAAAGAGAACTCGAACCGCTATTGGAAGTATCGAGTAACCAAGATAAGTGCCAGCTGCGAAGAATGGCGTTGCGGCGACGAAGAATAAAACCGAATATCGCTTCTCTCGGCGATGTAGGGCAGGAGCGATAAAGGCCCATAGTTGGTAGAGCCAAATTGGAGCGGCCAGAATTACACCCGTAAGGATGGCAACTTTTATTTGCAGATTAAGTGGACCAAGGACCCCATTAATATAAAGAGCTCCGCAATTATTTGCACCGCTTGCTTGGGCAGCTTTTAAATCACATACCGGTTCGGCTAATTTGGTGATGATTTCATTGTAGAAGAACCAACCAACTATTGACCCGAGGCTGATCGCAAATGCGGAGCGAACAACTCTTTTACGAAATTCACGTAGATGTTCTATAAGCGGCATACGACCGCCGACGGAGGTCGCCATCAATTCTATTGACCGGCTGCGCCGTCAGGTCCATCTTTCTTATCTTTGCCATCTTCTTTCATATCCTTCATTTCGCTCTTAAAGATACGAAGAGAGCGACCGAGAGAACGCGCAGAATCAGGCAGGCGCTTGGCGCCGAATAGAACGACGACGACAATCAGAAGAATCAGAATATGGCTAGGTTCGCGAAGAAATGGCATAGCCAAACGGTAGCGCATGGCAGCGCCAGTGCGCATCCCAACCCGAGCGTTACTCGTAAAGTTCTAGCGCCTGTCGGCAAGCCTTTGCAATGGAGGTGCGAGCCTCGTGTGGACCTTTCACCTCGACTGAACCCAAGGTACTTAGGGCGCTACGTAGCAACCAGTCTTGACTAAAGGATTTCACGATTACCGTTAACTCATTATCAATTGGCAGATCCCCTGGAATCTCTCTAAAACGTTCTAAAGATGTGCGCATGCGCGAAGAGATATGCACCGTCCATTGATATTCGTTCTCATCTCGTTCCTTTGGAACATCAGAAGTTGCACTTGTTAGAGTGACTGACTTCATATTATCTAAGCGAAAAGTTCTAAAGCCTGCCACGGAATGGCAATAGGCATTTAAGACTTCAAAACCAAAATCCACAGATAGATCAAGTGGAGTAATTCGTCTGGTTGATACCGCATCACGAATCGTCGAATGATAAGAAATTTCCAGATCCTGTCGACTTTGGAGCGCTTGTCCAATTATTGCGCGGTGACTGGAGTCAACAATGGGAGCTGCCGTTGCGACATCTCCAACTATCTTTCTGATCTTGGCTATCAAACTATCTACCGCGTGAACTAAATCGGTGCGGTTTGCTGTAAATGAATCTCGCAAAATATCAAGACCCAAAAGAATCATCACTAGTTCCTGCTTGGTCAGTAAACGTACTCGTTGCAGAACTTCGGCGTTACGGATGCTGACGTATCCTGACTCAAACTCGAGATCAATCAACTCAAGCGGGGTGTATCCGGGAAGTCCACACATCCAAAGCGTATTTAGATCACTCAGTAATTCGTTCTCGGATAGTTCAAATTCTCGCGCTAGATCACCTATTGCAATACCTTGATGAGTTGAGATAAATGGCACCAGATCTAAGAGACGTGCTGCTCGATCAACTGGAGTGCTCTGAGATTTAGCCATAACGTTGGACACCTAACTTAAAGAGTCCGATGATCTGCTCACGAAGATCTTGCGGTTCCAGAACAATTACATCGCTGCCATACCAGAGAATTTCTTCCACAAAACGTTCGCGATCTCGGAACTGAATGGTTACTCGCTGCCATCCTTCTTCCATCTCGAAATCGGTAATCGTTTGCGTGCGAGTTCTAAGATTTATTGCCCGACCATCTCTGAGTAAAAGGGTGGCAGATTGCAGCGGCTGTTGCGTAGAAAAAGCTGCATCAATATCGATATTTGAAGGAATTTCATAGCTGCCTGCTCTGCCCTGGAGCTTGGCAGGGCCGGAGATTCGATCTAATCGAAATATACGTTGCGCCTTGCGATCGAGATCACTGCCTAGCAAATACCAATGCCCATGGCGTGCAGCTACTGCGTAAGGTTCTATGACTCTACCTTCAGGTTGCATCGCTTCGTTTATATATGAAAACGAAAGAACGGTGCGGGTCGTAATCGCCGAAATAACAGTGGGCAGATTTGCATCTTCACTCACTATCGAAGGAGCTAAGTCAGGAATGAGTTCAGTGTCGCTTTCAATACCGATGGAATGCAATTTATTCAGCACACTCAGTGCGGAAGTCCCAAGCGAAGCTCCCCGCCAAGCTTGCGCAGCTAGCGATAGAAGAGCGATCTCTGCAGCGTTAACTTCACCAAATTGGAATTGATAATTCTCAGGCTTAATTCGATAACCTGATTCGTCTTCAAAGAGCGGATCAAAGGTTCCAACTTCGATCTCTATCCCTAGGTTGCGAAGATCGTCCTTGTCGCGCTCGAACATACGCTCTTTGCTCTCATCGCTACCTTCGTAGCCATCTACCGTTCGAAAAATTTCAGATTTGGTTATGTAACGCTTGGTCGCAAGTAGCGCGATAGTTAAATTAACTAACCGTTCAGTCTTCCGCGACACCGTAGGAACCCTTCGCCGGGCGTCTCCGGCGCGCTAATACTTCAACTCCAGGGGCCATACGTCGGGCGAATATCAGAAATCCGGTGTGACCAATCATCCGTTGTTGTGGACGTACCGCTAGGCCTTCGTGATGCCAACCGCGAACCATACTTTCAAAACTCTCCGGTTCGGTGAAGTGGCCATCATCCTTTAGCGCTTCTGCAGTTGCAGATAGCTGAGTTGTAGTTGCAACATATGCCATAAAGACGCCACCAGGACGAAGCACTTTTGCGGCCATCTCAATACATTCCCAAGGTGCCAACATATCTAGAATCACCCGATCGAAATCTTCGTCAAAGGTCTTTTCTTGAACCGAACCAATATCAAGAGACCAATTACTGGGCGCTCCCCCAAAATAATTCTCAATATTCAATTTTGCATTTTCAGCGAAATCTTCTCGTCTTTCTACTGAATGCACATGTCCTGCTGCACCTACGGCGCGCAAGAGCGAAAGAGTTAGTGCACCGCTACCGACGCCGGCTTCAAGAACGCGCGCGCCCGGAAAAATATCGGCAAATCCAACGATCATCGCTGAATCTTTTGGGTAGACGATCGTTGCGCCCCGCGGCATAGATAGGACGTAATCAGTTAACAGCGGAATGAAAGCGGTGAACTTTAAACCTGCACTTGTGCTGACAACAGAACCTTCCGGAAGGCCAATTAGATCATCGTGAATGATCCAACCTTTGTGGGTATGCCACTCTTTTCCAGGCGTAATCGTGATGCTATAAATCTTTCCTTTTTGATCAGTTAGTTGCACACGATCTCCGGCAACGAAGAAACCACGATTGCGCGTTGCTGCTGCGCTTGCTGGATCTTTACCGGTCTTCGACACAGGAGCATCCTAAGCGTTATCAGAGCAAAGGCTGTATCTTCCTTCTCTATGGACCAGTTGCGCCTCTCACCTAGCCGCATCAATGACTTTAATAACTGTCCACAACTCTATAAATATCGCACTATCGACCTGCTACCAGAGCCGCCTAGCATCGATGCCGAACGCGGAACGTTGATCCATACCGTCCTAGAAGATCTCTTCGAGCTTCCGGCCAAAGATCGTGATCTACAACGAGCCACCGAACTATTGCCAAGTAGATGGCAGGCGCAGATTTCCGAAAAGCCCGCCATTGCAGAATTAGTTCTTGATGAAGGCGCCTGGTTTGCTCGTGCCGAACAGCTATTAGGTAATTACTTCACTTTAGAGAAACCAAATACCTTTGAACCTACTTATCGCGAACTCCATTTGGAGATGGATCTCTCTGAAAAACTTTATCTTCATGGTTATGTAGATCGCTTAGATGTTGCTCCAACTGGCGAAGTTCGTATCGTGGATTATAAAACTGGAAAATCTCCGAAACCTGGTTGGGAAGAGAAAGCGCTCTTTCAGCTACGCGTCTATGCCCTGTTGTATTGGAAGAATAACGGCGTTATCCCAAAGCTACTTCAGTTGATTTACCTAGGCGATACCCGTTTAGTCAAGAGCGTTCCAACCGAAAAAGATCTTGTGAAGACTGAAAGAATTCTTTTTGATATCGCAGATGAGATTCTGCGCGCAATCGAAAAGAATGAATTTCGCCCACGACCTACCAAACTTTGTGACTGGTGCTTCTTTAAAGCGATCTGCCCAGCTCACGTTGGTTGAGCTCTGACCAACTTTCTAAATCCCGCAATCCAATATCTTGAAAACTTTTTACTACCTTCAGGCGCGGCTCTTCAGAAATCGTTACATAATGCGGAATTGCAATAACAAAGGCGCCACTGGCTCTAGCTGCCGTTAGCCCGGTGGGAGAATCTTCAAAGATCACGCAATTTTCTATATCCACACCCAATAATTTGGCGGCATGAAGATATGGATCTGGAAAGGGTTTGGTTCGTTCGATATCGCCTGATGCCACACTTGTTGCAAAAAACTTATCCGTCATTCCAGATAGAACTGCATCAACGATCACCCTTGGGCTAGCCGATACAAGAGCCTGCGGAATCTTCGCCTCAGCAAGGGTCCTAGAAAACTCAAGTGAACCGGGCATTAACTGCACTTTTCCACTCATTCGGCGCACCATCTCATCGACGATCATCACGCCTAACTCTTCTGGTGACTTGGCACCGTTCAAACATTTAGCCATGTACTCAGTCACGCGGGATAAAGGCCCACCTAAACATTGCAATTGATCCTCTGGGGCCCAGGCGTAACCATTTGCTTTCATCATCTCTGATTCGGCCTCATGCCAATCTGGTTCAGAGTCGATAAATAAGCCATCCATATCAAAGAGAACTGCCTCAAACATATCTATCTACTCTCTTCAAAATTTGAGTTGTCTAAGCTAATTAGCGTTAAAGTATTTCGCTTCAGGGTGATGAACGATAATCGCCGAAGTGCTCTGTTCTGGATGTAGCTGGAATTCTTCCGAAAGCTCAACACCGATACGACCTGGTTCAAGTAGCTCACACAATTGGATCTGATCTTCTAGATTTGGACATGCTGGGTATCCGAATGAATATCGTGAACCCCGATAGCCCTGGTCCAAAATCCCTTGCAAATCTGCAGCGTCATCTCCGCGGACTTCAAATTCTTCACGTACTCGAGCGTGCCAATGTTCAGCAAGGGCCTCAGTTAACTGCACTGATAATCCGTGCAATTCAAGGTATTCGCGATAATTATTTGCGGCAAATAATTCAGCCGCAGCCTTACTGATTTCACTACCCATCGTTACTACATGGAAAGCAACCACATCAGTCTTGCCAGATTCTTTGGAGGCAAAGAAATCGCTCAGACATAAACGACGATCTCGCGACTGGCGCGGGAAGGTAAATCTCGTTCGCTCTTGACC
>CANIAV010000019.1 GCA_947465365.1 Actinomycetota bacterium
CGGCTTTAGCGCACTAGCCATATCGCGCTTTATCTCAAATGTAGGAAATGGCATCTCGCCCGTTGCCTTAGCTTTCGGAGTTTTGGCGCTGCCTGGTGCTACCGCAAAAGATTTAAGTATCGTTATGGCCGCACGCATGTCTCCGATGATTGCGCTGATGTTATTCGGCGGAGTAATCGGTGATCGCTTTAAAAGAAACCGAATCGTTGGCGGCGCAGATGTAATCGGTAGTGGTTTTGCCGCAGTTAGCGCAATCTCGTTAATTGTTGGTCACTCCAGCGTTTTCTTACTTGCCTTAATGGGTGCGCTCTTTGGAATTTTAAATGCCCTGTGGTGGCCGGCGATGTCTGGGGTTCTTCCTGAGATTTTGCCGAAAGCAAAGTTGCAGCACGGCAATGCAGTAATAAGTATGACCACCAATATTGGTTATGTAATCGGTGCGCTCATCGGTGGCACTTTGGTGACCGCCTTTGGTTCCGGTTGGGCGTTATTGGTCGATGCGGTCAGCTTCTTAATCGCCGGCATTTTGGTCTGGAATTTAGATTTACCAACGATTATCCGTGAAAATAAGAACACGGTATTTCAAGATTTAAAGTCAGGCTGGTACGAATTTATCTCCCGCTCTTGGGTGGTAACTGTCGTTATCGCATTTGCCATAATCAATTTGGCTTTTGAATCTATGTTGCAGGTACTAGGCCCACTGAATTTTGCAGATATCGCCAGCGGTCCAAAGTTCTGGTCATTTAACTTAGCGGCGCTGACTTTGGGAATGTTAAGTGGCAGCTTAATTTCGCTTAAAGTGCACTTCCCACGGCCATTATTCTTTGCGATGTTAGTAATCGCCGCATCTTCAGTTTGGGATTTCTCGCTCGCCATGAAATCTCCGCTCTGGGTAACACTTATTTGTGCCTTCTTATCGGGAATGGCGATCGATATTTTTATGGTTGTCTGGAATACCTCGCTACAGGCTCACATTCCAGAAGAGTCTTACTCACGCGTTGTTGCATATGACGCCTTCGGATCATTTGGTCTATCACCCCTAGGTATCGCTATCGCTGGACCGCTTGCACAAGTCTTTGGCGTGAGCACGATGATCTATGTGACAGGTGCGATGACTTTATTCGCCGCGCTGGCTTCTTTGCTCGTTAAATCAGTGCGGAACCTAAAACCAGTTGTTAACCCGTAGGGTGGTCTTATGAGTAAAGAGGCGAACGAGCGCGACAAGCTAGCAGCGGCGATTCCGCCAAAGTTACGCGGATGGTTTCATTTGGGAGCAACTCCCGTTGTAATTATCGCTTCCTTAGTTCTCTTTATCTTAAGTAAGAGTTCCTTAAAATTTGCAGTCGCCCTTTATTCAATTAGCGCGATCATGCTCTTTAGCGTCTCTGCAATTTATCACCGTGTTCCTTGGTCTCCCGAAAAGAAGAAGATCTGGCGCCGCTGGGATCATGCCAATATAAATTTTTTAATTGCCGGCTCTTACACACCTTTTGCAGTTGCCTTATTACATGGCAATGACCGCACAATTCTGCTCTCTGTAGTTTGGGTGGGCGCCTTAGCTGGTGTAGCGCTGCGAGTTTTTTGGGTTAACGCTCCCCGCTGGTTATATGTCGCCAATTACTTACTGCTTGGCTGGGTCGCAATCGTTTACACACCGCAGTTATATGACGAAGGTGGATTCTGGGTCCTCATACCAATCATTATCGGCGGGCTCTTATATTCAGTAGGGGCCATCTTCTATGCCCTGAAAAAACCAGGGCGGAATGCCAAGTACTTCGGCTTTCACGAGCTCTTCCATATCTTTGTGTTGGCCGCGTGGATATCTCAATATCTCGCCGTTTCCTTCGCTATATACCGCCAATAAATCACCCACTTTTAGAGTTCGCCCCTTTGCTCTAATCTAGGCCCATGGCTGAGAAGAAAAATTTCCTAAATTGGGTCGGATTTAAAGAGAGCGAAAACGCTGCTCCATCTTCGGTCGACCGTATTCGCGAACTTGAATCCCAATTAAATGATCTGCGCTCTCGCCGCGACATCACAACTTTAAGTAAAGAAGAATTTGAAATCTTGGCAACGGAAACTGCCATGTCGATGATCAAATCTGCCCAGAGCCGGGAAGCGAAAGCAACTTCCGTTTCTGAGCGAATCTCATTGGAAGCATCCCGTCAGGCAAAAGATGCAATTGAAGGTGCAGAAATAAAGGCTCGTTCAATTCTCTCTGGCGCCGAAGCGCGCGGACGTAAATATATAAATGTTGCAGAAGCAGAAGCCGCCGAAAGAGTTGCCCAAGCAGAGCGTGAAGCACAATCTTTATTTGATGAAAAACGGCGTGAGGCAGCCGCGCTGGCTCAAGCTGCTCGCCGCGAAGGCGAAAGAATCATTACCGAAGCAACTGGTGAAGTTGCCGAGTATCGCAATTGGTTAAGTGGAGTTATTTCAGAAGCAGAGCGCTTGTATCGCATTCAAACTCAATCGTTAGATGCGGCTGAAAGCGCTATTTCACAGAGCAGATCTCGCTTGGATAGCGCTTACTCTCGTTTAGCCGAGCTACATAAGAGCGTTAACGATAATTTAAAGGCCGATAATTCAGTAATTGATACTGGACCAAAGAAAGTGGTCAGCCAGCGCACCAAGCCAGCTCTTGATGCACCAAAAAAGAAAGCAGCTTCAAAAAAGGCAGTTGCAAAGAAAAAGCCTGCTAAGCGTAAGTAAGTAACATGGCTACCAAGCGCGGTATCCAATACATCCCTGCCATAGATGGACTGCGTGCAATCGCAGTCATAGCAGTGATGCTCTATCACTTGGGAATATCTTGGATTCCTGGTGGATTTCTCGGCGTAGACCTCTTCTTTGTAATCTCTGGATATGTAATTACCAGACTGCTCTTGGATTCGATCCAAGAACGCGGCGGGCTAGATCTCCGAGATTTCTACATGGCTCGTATTAGACGCCTTGTTCCACCGCTAATCTTCATGATCGTTGTTACTTCGATCGTAGTTGGGCTTTGGGCTCCAGATACAACTAAGAAATTCTTAACTGATGCGCCCTTTTCGCTCTTTGGCGGAATGAATTGGTGGCTGGTCTTTAACCACCAGGATTACTTTGCGGCCAGCGGACGTCCTCCGCTATTGCAACACACTTGGTCTCTTGCCGTTGAAGCTCAGTTTTACCTGCTCTGGCCTTTGATTCTGCTAATAGTTTTAAAGTATTTAGGCAAGAAAGTTATTCCAGCAGCAGCACTTACGATTGCAGCTATCTCTGGGGTTGCGCTGATGTTGGTCTCATTTCAATTAGATGCGGCCAGTTCTTCAAAAGTTAGCCACGTCTACTTTGGAACAGATACCCATAGCATCGGGCTCTTCTTAGGCGCAGCGCTAGCGGTTAGTTGGATTCCACAGAACTTTAGCTTGCAGGTTTCGCGCCGGGCGCAAGATTTTATAGATGGCATTGGGGTCTTTGGCTTTATCGGAATACTTGGCACATTCTTACTTATCGATGAGACAAAACCAACGCTCTACAAAATAGCGTTTCCTTTAGCAGGTTTATTTGGAACTGCAATTTTGATTTCAATTGTGCATCCGGCATCACGTTTTGCCCCGTTGCTTCGCACAAAGGTATTACTCTGGATTGGCGAGCGTTCCTATGCAATTTACTTATGGCACTGGGTTATCTTTCAGATTTCGCGCCCGCAAGTAGATCTAGCTGGTGAAAATTGGGCGCTCTTCTTGCTGAGAATTTTGCTAGTGCTTGCCATGGCCGATATTTCACTACGTTTAGTAGAGTTGCCGATTCGAAGTGGCGCTGTGGCATATTGGTTTGGGGGAATGAAATATAGAACGGCAGATGTACGTAAACGTCAGAAGCTCATGGTCGCACTCTTAACTTCATTGATACTTTTAACATCTGCAACAGTAAGTGTTGGCGCAATTATTAGAACAGATAAGAAGAACCAAGAACTTATTCAATTACTTAAGGAAGCAGATAAGCCGGTTATCGCCCCACAAACTGATGCCACTAATCCAGGGCTCTGGGTCACAGGCGATTCAGTAATTCTTGGAATTCGCCATGAGTTAGAAGGTAGCCATCCCATTGCGCTATTAAATGCGCGCGTTGGGCGCCAAGCACCTGAATTACTTGAAGTAATGCGCCACGATGGCGCTTTGGCGCCAAATTCACCAGTTGTCTTCGATCTCGGAAATAACAATGCGCTCACACGAGAACAAGTAATCGCGATTTTTGAAGCTGTAAAAGCTGCTCCATTAAGAATTGTTGTAAATACCGCCGTCCCACGACCATGGCGCCAGACAAATAACGATCTCATAAATGAGATTGCTGGCCTATATCCAAATACCATCATTATTCGCTGGGATCAGATTTCAGAGGGCCACCCAGAATATTTCGCACCAGATGGAATTCACTTGGTTCCTGCTGGCGCGCGTGCTTACGTAGCAGCAATCACCAGCCATCTATAGAAGTATCTCTCAAATAAAAATAGCCCCCGCCGATTGGCGAGGGCTATTTTTAATTAATTACTTATGCGAACTGACCGGCAAATCCAAATGCCTTTGCAGTTGCGATCTGTCCATCTGAGTAAACTGATGAGACGCGGAATGATGTTGAACCATCTGTTGAGCCCTTAGTTAATTCAACTGATAGTTGAGTCGCTGGCAACATACCTGACTCTTTCCATTCGCCCATTCCGGAACGAACTTCAAACTTATAACCAGTTAGCCCAGCTGTTGCAGTTGGCGCCTTCCAGGTAATTACCATTACCGATTTCGTAGAATCTTTCCAGTTTCCGATGAAACGGCCTGGCGCTTCAACTGCTGCAACTGCCTCTGTTGATGCAGATTCTGACGCTGCAGGTGTTGCTGCCTCTGACATTTCAGGTGCAGCAGATTCTGAAGCAGATGGTGTTGCAGCAGGTGCTGCATCATCGTTATTTGATGCAGGGCGAGAGATAACAATTACGGCAAGAAGTGCAATGCCAATAATTGCTGCGATCAATACTCGTGGTGAAGTGCCTTGCTTTGGCGCAGCGCTTGGCTTAGCTGGCGCTGACTTAACAGGAGCTGGTGTTGTTGAAACATTCACACGAGATGAGCTCTTTGAACCACCCAGTGGTACTGGTGGAATAACAATTTTGTTCGCTGAAGTTGATTTCTTCGCCGCAGATTTCTTGGCTACCTTTTTGCGCGCTGGAGCTTTCTTAGCGACCTTCTTGGCAACCTTTTTGGCTGCCGCTTTCTTACGTGCTGGCGCCTTTTTAGTAATCTTCTTGGCTGCAGCTTTCTTCTTCGCTGGTGCTTTCTTCGCTGCCTTCTTTACAACTTTCTTTACGACTTTTTTGGCAGCGGCCTTCTTCTTAACTGGAGCCTTTTTCTTTACAGCCACGGTGAAACCCCTTTGCGGATTGAGCGAACTCGTATGGGCAAAGTTTAGCCTAGGGAGTTGAGCAAAGTCAGGACATGAGGTGCGATAGCGCGGAGTGATTTCCCGCGATGGCTGATTGCATCTTTATCTGCTGCGCTCATCTGCGCGCTGGAAATAGCGAGCCCGTCTGGTCGAAAGATTGGGTCATAGCCAAATCCAAGATCCCCAATGGGGCTATGCAAAATCCATCCATCGAATTGAGCTTCTTCCACATGGGTTCGCCCATCTGGCAGGGCGAGTGCTGCAACGCAAGTGAAATGTGCGCTCCGTTTTTCATCGGGTACTCCGGTTAACGATTCCAAAACTTTTGCAGTATTTGCCAGGTCATCTCCATGTATTCCTGACCAGCGCGCCGAGAAAATTCCCGGATTACCATTTAAATAATCAACACATAAGCCGCTGTCATCGGCGATTGCCGGAATTCCTGTTGCAGCACACATCTGGCGCGCCTTGAGCAGCGCGTTCTCTTCAAAAGTTGATCCCGTTTCTTCAACATCATGTAATTGCGGAAATTGATCAAGCCCAACTAAATCAATTTCACCAGCGGCAATATCTTCCAAGATGCGACGAAACTCTTCTATCTTGCCTTTATTGCGTGTGGCAAGAAGTAATTTGTGCGGACTCACTTAGCAAGCGCCGCTTTCTGAATCTGCCCGAGATCGACACATCCCGCAACTGCGAGATCGAGAAGTGAGTTAAGCAGGCTGCGATCAAATGGCACGCCTTCAGCAGTTCCTTGAACTTCAATAAATCTGCCATCGCCGCTGCAGACAACATTCATATCGGTATCTGCGCGCACATCTTCTTCATAGCAAAGATCGAGCATCGGAACGCCGCCAATAATTCCAACTGAGACAGCTGCAACCGAATCACTAAGCGGTTTGGAATCTGCCTTGATATGTCCTTGCGCTTTTGCCCATGCGATCGCATCTGCTAGCGCAACATATGCACCAGTAATTGCTGCGGTGCGAGTGCCACCATCGGCTTGTAAAACATCGCAGTCAATCACGATGGTATTTTCGCCGAGTTCTTTCATATCAACGATGGCGCGCAGTGAGCGACCAACTAAACGTGAGATCTCTTGGGTGCGTCCGCCAAGTTTTCCCTTAACGCTTTCGCGATCTGAACGAGTATGAGTTGCGCGTGGCAACATCGCATATTCGGATGTAACCCAACCATTTCCAGAATCTTTTAACCAACGTGGAACACCTGGTGTAAATGAGGCGACACAAAGAACGCGCGTCTTACCGAACTCAACTAGCACCGAGCCTTCGGCATGATCTAGCCACTTACGAGTGATCTTGATTTCGCGAAGTTGGTTTTCATTTCTTCCGTCGATGCGTGCCATTTACTTCCAATCGATGTGTTGTACAGAACCCACTTCAGGTCCCAAGAATCGTCGCGCCAGAACTTCAAAGGCGGCAGCATCACCCGTTGCTAAAAAGGTATGTGTGGCAGCGCTTTTTGATGGCGCGCGTAGCAATGAGTTTTCAACCAGAGTGCGATATAGATCTTTAGCGGTCTCTTCCGCGCTAGATACCAGCGAAACCCCATTACCCATGACATATGAAATAACGCCAGTTAATAGCGGATAGTGAGTACAGCCAAGGACCAAGGTATCGACATCGGCTTGCATCATTGGCGCTAAATAATCGCGCGCGATTTTGGTAATCGCCTCCCCCGAAGTTTCACCACGTTCTACAAATTCCACAAAGAGCGGACACGCAATAGATGTAATTTCTAATTGCGGGGCTGCGGCAAAGGCATCTAGATACGCTTTCGAATCTATTGTTGCGTTGGTGCCGATAACGCCAATTCGTCCGGTGCGAGTTGCTGCAACTGCGCGACGAACTGCCGGTTGAATAACTTCAATTACCGGAACCGAATAACGCTCTCGCGCATCACGCAGCATCGCAGCGCTGGCGGTATTGCAGGCGATAACCAAAGCTTTTACGCCCTGGTCAACTAAATAATCTAAAGTCTCTAGAGCAAAAGTTCTGACCTCAGCTAAAGGGCGCGGGCCATATGGACCACGTGCCGTGTCGCCGATGTAAAGAGTGGGTTCGTTGGGAAGTTGATCCAGAATTGCACGGGCAACAGTTAAGCCGCCAACGCCTGAATCGAATATTCCAATTGGTGCATCACTCACATAGGTAAGCCTACCTTGTGATTTAAGCCCAGAGGCTGCCGTCTAACCCCTCGGTTGCAGCGGCGATTTCACTTCCGTATATGCCAGTTGATAGATATTTCCAGCCTGCATCGCAGACGATAAATGCAATATCTGCGTCCTTATTATCGCGAACTGCTTCTGCCCCCATTGCAATTGCCGCATGCAAAATCGCACCAGTTGAAATACCAGCAAAGATTCCTTCAACTTCTAATAATTGGCGAACGCGTTTTACCGAATCTTCGGCGCCAACTGAAAAGCGGCGCGTTAAAACTGATGCGTCATATAACTCTGGAACGAATCCTTCATCAATATTGCGCAGTCCATAAACGATTTCTCCATAACGTGGTTCTGCCGCAATTATCTGAACATCTGGATTCTGTTCCCGCAAATATCTTCCGGCTCCCATCAGCGTTCCAGTTGTTCCGAGTCCTGCAACAAAGTGGGTAATTGTCGGCAGATCTTTAAATATTTCTGGCCCTGTACCGCTGTAATGGGCTTGGGTATTTGCGGGATTGCCATATTGATAGAGAAATACCCACTCTGGATTCTGCGCTGCTAACTCTTTTGCTACGCGCACAGCTTCATTAGATCCACCGGCTGCAGGTGAGGAGATTATTTTCGCACCCCACATCTCCAGCAGTTGTCTACGTTCAGGTGAAGTATTTTCGGGCATTACACAAATTAATTTATAACCACGAACTTTCGCCGCCATTGCAAGTGAAATTCCAGTGTTGCCGCTAGTTGGTTCCAGAATTGTGGCACCTGGTTTTAATTGGCCACTTGCTTCTGCGGCGTTAATCATTGAGATCGCTGTGCGATCTTTAATTGAACCAGTTGGATTGCGATCTTCCATCTTCGCCCAGAGGCGCACATTGGGTGCAGGCGACAATCTTGGTAGACCAATTAAAGGAGTATTACCCACTGATGCTTCGAGTGAGTCATAGCGCGCCAAAATTAACCGCCAGCGACTGCAGGGAGAATCGTTACCGAATCTCCATCTTTAATCTGCGCATCCAAGCCACCGAGGAAGCGCACATCTTCATCATTGATATAAATATTTATAAAGCGACGCAGCGCGCCATTTTCTAATAACCGATCACCAATACCAGGGTATTGCGCATCAAGATCTGAGATTAAAGCAGTAAGAGAAGTGCCATCAGCGGCAACTGCCTTTTGATCTTTGGTAAATGGGCGCAGAATGGTTGGGATACGAACTTCGATACTCATGTGCTTATTATGGCTAATAACTTACTTAATCGGTAATTGAAACTTCTTCTTCAGTTACCACGCCATCGATGATGCGATATGAACGAAATTCAATTGCAGGTGCAATCTCTTTGCGACTAGAGACCAAGACATAGTGCGCTCCGGGTTCACCAGCGTATGCAATATCCGTGCGTGACGGATAAGCCTCGGTTTCAGTATGAGAGTGGTAGATCACAACAATCTCTTCATCTCGGTCATCTACTTCTCGATACAACGCAAGTAAATCTTTAGGGTCAAACTCATAAAAAGTAGGTGAATGTGCGGCATTTACCATTGGCTTTAAACGTTCAGCTTTACCTGAACCCACTGGCCCCAAAATAACGCCACAACATTCATCAGGATATTCAGCGCGAGATTGTTCAACGATTGCATCAACAAAGGCGCGCGAGATAGTTAGTGACATAAGAGCTCCATTCTAACTTTCATTTATCTAGCTCTCATCCATTAGGGCTTCGATTAAACCTTCTTGCAGCCAACCCAACCAGCCATAAACAATGTAAACCCCGCGCAGCGGATCATCTGGTGCCAACAGTTCTAACTCATCTTGAGTTCGCTCTTGCACATTTAATCGAACACCTAAGGCCAAACGAATATCGTTTACTGCGCCCAGCCAAGCATTTGCTCCATCGTGATCTA
>CANIAV010000020.1 GCA_947465365.1 Actinomycetota bacterium
GACCCATTCCGGTCTGTACACAATCAAAGACAAGCAGTACACCGTATTGGTTACACATCTCGCGCAAATGCTTTAAGTAACCGAAGGGCGGAACAATTACTCCGGCTTCGCCCATAATAGGTTCGACAATAACCATCGCAGTCTTTTTATTAACCGCTTTACGCATCGCGGTAATATCACCAAAAGTTACGTGTTTAATATCTTTTAGAAGCGGCTTAAAAGGATTGCGCTTACTTGGCTGGCCCGTCAAAGAGAGCGCACCCATCGTGCGTCCGTGAAATGCTCCCGATGTAGCAACAATCTTGAAACGTCCGGTCTTTCGCGATAATTTCAGAGCCGCTTCATTTGCTTCAGCTCCAGAATTGCAGAAGAAGACACGGGCATGTGGATCGCCAGTTAGCTGCTGCAATTTACTGGCCAGCGCCAAACCCACCGGATGGCTATATAAATTACTGACATGCCCAAGCGTTGCAATCTGCTTAGAGACAGCGCGAACAATCACGGGATGTGCGTGTCCTAAAACATTTGTAGCAATACCGCCGAGGAAATCTAGGTACTTCTTGCCTGATGTATCGGTGACGATTGCGCCTTTTCCGGAAGCGAGAGTTATCTTCGGCTCACCATAGTTATTTTGCATGACGTCAAGCCAGTTAAGTGAATTTTTTCCTTTAGATGTACTCATTTTGTCACCAGCGTTCCTCCGTGATTATCCAAAGCCGCTGCGAATGCAGCCGGATCTGTCCCATCGATAATCCTGACAGCGCTAGCTCCACCGTTAATCGCATCTAAACAAGCTTGCACCTTTGGTGCCATACCTTCAGCGAAATTTCCCTTAATCGCTCCTAGTTCGGCAGCAGAAATTTCAGCAATAAGTGAGGAAGTATCGGGCCAAGAGCGATAGATACCAGCAACATCGGTCATGATTATTAGACATTGTGCATCTAGCGCACCCGCGATCGCTGCCGCTGCTAAATCTGCATTTACATTCAAGCCACCTTTAAAGCTTTCATCGATTGCGATCGGTGAGATAACTGGCACCTGGCCGCCTTTTAGAGCGTTCTTAATGGCCTGTGGATTTACGGCAGTTATGACTCCTACTAAACCTAAATCTGCTGGTGTTCCATCTACTAACTTACGTAGCGGCTCTGCAATTAAAGATTCACTCGTGCGCCCAGATAGCGCTACTGCATTAACGCCGGCTTTCTGCAGCGATCTAGCTACTGCTGGCCCAACTTCTTCGGCCAGCACACGTTCTACAACTTCAAAGATCTCAGGTGTTGTAACGCGAAATCCACCGATAAATTCTGAAGTTATTTCTTCGGCCTTTAGCGCGGCATCAATTTGTGGGCCACCACCGTGAACAATAACTAAAGCTACTCCCTGGCTTTGCGCAGCGGCTATCGCCTTGGCAAATGCCCCATTCTCATCTTGCATGGCATGGCCACCAAATTTAACGACGATCACGTTGCGTATGCCGAATTCTCGTGAACATAATCGTGCGATAGATCATTTGTATAAACCGTGGCGCTAGCGCCACCAACCTTGAGATCGATATCGATAGAAACTAAGCGATTGGTAAAGGAAACCAGATTGCGATCGACAAATGGGGCGCTGGATTTAGCTACCTGCACTCCGTTTAAAGTCACATCAATATCTAGTGGATTCAGTTGTGCTCTTGCAGTACCAACTGCGGCCAGAACGCGACCCCAATTGGGATCTCCTCCGAAGATGGCGCATTTCAATAGATTATTGCGGGCGCAGGCGCGCGCTACTTCTACCGCATCAGATTCTGACGCTGCACCGCTAACTTTTATCGCTACCGTCTTGGTGGACCCTTCGGCATCTGCAATCAATTGTTGCGAGAGCGAACCACAAACGCTCATTAGCGATTCTTCGAGTTCGGTCTCAGATGGCGCAAAGCCGCTGGCACCAGAGCCCATCAATAGAACAGTGTCATTAGTTGATGTGCATCCGTCTGAATCAATTCGATTATAAGTACGGTCACAAATCCGTTGAAAAATCTCTTGCGCCGAATCTGGCAAAATCGCATCTGTCATAACTACAGATAACATAGTTGCTAGCGCTGGCGCCAGCATGCCAGCTCCCTTAGCAACCCCAGAGACCTCGAACTTCTCTGATTTAAAGTTTGCTATTTTGGCCACGCTATCTGTTGTCATAATCGCTTTGGCAACTTCCTCCAGAGCGTTCTGGTGAAGTCCTTTAGCGATGAGATCAATGCCGGAGATGATTTTCTGCATCGGCAATAGTTCGCCAATTAAGCCCGTGGAACAAACAACTACTTCGCCAGATGAAATATTAAGTACTTCGCCGACGTGTTCAGCTGTCTTATGTGTATCGGCAAACCCTTGCGGTCCAGTACAGGCATTTGCTCCGCCCGAATTTAATATTGCAGCACGGACGATCTTCTCTTTTGTTACCTGCTTGCTCCATATGACGGGTGCGGCAACTACTTGATTGGATGTGTAGACAGCCGCTGCATCAAAGAGCGGTCCATTATTTACAATTAGCGTCAGATCTAGCGCCCCAGAACTCTTTAGGCCCGCGGCGCAAGATGCGGCAGTAAAGCCATTTGGTAACTTCATGCGCCAATACCTTGACCGGTGAGCCCTAAGTTCTCCTTCAAGCCACAGATAATGTTGGCATTTTGAATTGCTTGCCCAGCAGCTCCTTTTACCAAATTATCAATAGCCACGCTTACAACTAGGCGATTGGTGTGATCGTCAACGGCTACCTGTATTGCAACAAAATTACTTCCCAGAACTGAAGCTGTCTTAGGCATCTGACCTTCGGGAAGCAGATGAACAAATTCCTCTTTTGCGTAGGCCTTCTCATATGCGTTGCGCACTTGCTTTAAATCTATACCGGCCTTTAATTTCATGGTTATTGTCGCCAAAATTCCGCGCGGCATTGGAGCTAATATCGGTGTCAAGGAAACCTTCGTCTCTTCACCAGTGGAACGGATAATCGCTTCTTCAATCTCCGGAGTATGTTGATGTACTCCACCGAATTTATAAGAAGTCAGATTTCCCATGACCTCACTTGCAATCAGATTGATCTTTGCGCTGCGGCCCGCCCCAGTTGTTCCGGATGCGGCAACAACTACGACATCGCTGACATCGGCTATTTGCGCAGAAGGTGCCACACCGAGAGCAATTGCAGTTGCGTAACAACCCGGGTTTGCCACTTTGCTAGATTTTGCAATCAGATCACGTGCACCTGGCAGTTCAGGGGCGCCATATGTCCATGTACCTGCGTGATCGCCGCCGTAATACTTTTCCCACTTTGTGGAGTCTTCTAAACGGTAATCGGCACCTAAATCAACGATCTTTGCCTTCGGGTTCAGTGAGGCAATTACTTTTGCGCTCTCGCCATGAGGTAGCGCTAGGAAGATAAGTTCGCAGCAATCAAAGTCACTTGCGGCAAAAGCGCTAAATTTCTTACCCGCATAGCTAACTAATTGCGGATGTACCGATGTAATCGTCTCGCCTGCGTTGGAATGGGCGGTGACAGTGCAGACTTCAAATTCCGGGTGGCCCGCTAATAAACGCAGCAGCTCTCCCCCGGCATAGCCGCTAGCTCCAATGACACCGATCTTCATGGGGTGACTGTAGCATAATTATGCGCTATCATGCATATTTATACAGAATCAGTTAGTACGTAGGACCGCTCCGGTGGCCTTCGCAGCTGCCACAACAGCCGCTTCACGCATAGCCGACACTTCAGCCCCCGTAAGAGTTCGATCAGAAGCGCGGAAAGTAAGGGTAAAGGCAAGCGAAATCTTGCCGTCACCGATCTTGTCGTAACGATCAAAGAGGGTGATTGATTCAAGTAGCTCACCGGCGCCGGCGCGAAGTGCGCTTTCTACATCTTGGGCAGAGACCGAACTATCCACGATAAGTGCAACATCCTGCACCGCCGCGGGCATCGTGCCGACGCGCAATGGGCGGACAATATCTGAATCAGGTAGAGCGCTTAATCCAACAGCAAAGGCAACGCTACGTTCTGGCAGACCATACTTTGCAATAATCCGTGGATGAATTTCTCCAGCATGTGCGACCGCTTTACCGTCCACAATTAATTCAGCACATCGCCCAGGATGCCAAGGTGCAAAATCAGAACGCTTTATCGTCCATTGCAAATTGCATAACTGCAAAATATCTTGGGCATAAGCGATGGCATCTTGCCAGTTATAGCTACGCGCCTTACCTTGCCAATCTTCACTTTCAGTTTTGCCTACGAGTAGACCTGCGACGTGAAATGCTTGTGGTGGCACGCTGGCATAAATGGCGGCAATAATTTTCGCATCAGGGCGAGAACCAATTTCTGGCGATACTGCAGGAGTTAACTTCTGCGAGCTTCTGAAAATAGAACCCATTTCAAAGATTGCAAAATCCTTGGCGCCGCGGCTGATGTTACGAGCAGCCACCTCAATTAAACCTGGCACCAAATGAACGCGCATAAGTGGTGATTCTTCAGACATTGGATTTGCGATGCGATATGTTGCCGCGCGATCGCCGACAAATCCCATCTGGTCAATCGTCTCTTGATTGGTAAATGGAAAGGTTTGAACCTCCGCTAAGCCACGGGCGGCTAGCATCGCAGCAATTGCGCGGCGCCGCTTTTGGGTTGGCGTGAGGCTGGCGTGCTTAGGTCGTGGCGGCAAAATTGATGGGATCTTGTCATAACCGATCATGCGCGCAACTTCTTCGGCCAAATCTGTCTGTGTTAATAAATCAGAGCGCCATGCTGGCGGATCAACGGTGAAGCTCTTCTCATCGACGTCGCAGCCAATAACACGAAGGACGCGGGCGATCTCATCTTTAGATACCTCAAGCCCCAGTAACTTGGGGATAAATGCGGGATCTAACTTTATAACCGGCGCATATTTCGGCTCTCCCGCAACCACAGTTGCAACGTGAACGGCAGAACTGTGAGCAGTGAGCAGTTGAACAAATCGCGCCGATGCAAATTCAGCAAGGCTGGGATCAACGCTGCGTTCTAAGCGGCGGGATGCTTCAGAAGATAATTTGTGGCGGCGTGAATTTCTAGCTACACAAACTGGATCAAAGCGAACTGCTTCGAGTGCAATATCTGTCGTGCTCTCTGAAATCTCAGATGACTGCCCACCCATGGTGCCGGCCAGCGCAAGTGGTTGTTTATCATCACAAACCATCAAATCATCTGGATCTAGTTGTCGTACCTGACCATCAAGAGTTGTAAATGACTGACCTTTACCTGCACGTTTAATAGTTAAGCCACCAGAGATCTTCGCCTTATCAAATGCATGCAGCGGTTGACCGAGTTCGAGCATCACATAGTTGGTTACATCTACAACTAATGAGATAGAGCGCATCCCCATCTTTTCGATACGACGGCGCATCCACATCGGCGTCTTGGCCGATGGATCAAAGTTGGAGAGTGTTCGTAAATAAAAGACTGACGCGGTTTTGGGATCTTCGATCTTTGCCGTAACACCTTTACCAGTATCGGAAAAAGTAATCTTGCGCAGAGCATCCACTGGATCTGAATATTTAAGGTTTAGTGAACCGGCAACTTCGCGCGCCACACCACGGATGCTAAGGGCATAACCACGATCAGGGTTTACTGCAATATCAAATATGGTGTCGTTAATTTCCAAACCAGCTATTGCATCAGCACCAATTTCAACATCGCCTTCGGCAAAGACCATGATCCCTGAATGATCATCGCCAAGTCCGAGTTCACGCGAAGAACAGATCATTCCGTTGGAGGTCTTGCCGTAAGTCTCGCGAGCTGCGATATGGAAATCACCCGGTAGGACTGCACCAGGCAGCGCTGCAACAACCAAGTCGCCAACCGCAAAATTAGTTGCTCCACAAATTACATAGCGGGTTTCTTTCTCACCACAATCTAGTCCAACGTAGCGAATCGGTTTCTTGAATTCGGTAATCTCTTCAATCGATAAGACCTTGGCGAATTTAAGCGGCCCAGTTAGCCCAGCGCCAGCTTCGATTATCTCTTCAACTTCGAAGCCAACCCGAATCAAACCATCTGAGATTTCTTCTGCAGTTATATTCGTTGGAATCTCAACGAATTCACGGAGCCACGATAAAGGTGCGCGCATTTATAGACCTACTCCGAATTGGCGAGTAAAGCGCAGATCGCCTTCAACGATGTCATGCATATCAGTTACGTTATGGCGCACCATCAGCGTACGTTCCAGACCCATACCAAATGCAAAGCCGCTATAAATTTCAGTGTCGATGCCGCATGTTTGTAGAACTATTGGATTTACCATGCCGCAGCCGCCCCACTCGATCCAGCGACCGTTAAAGAAGATATCGACTTCCGCACTGGGTTCGGTAAAGGGAAAGAACGACGGGCGAAGTCGAGTTGTGACATCTGGGCCAAACATCGCTTGCGCAAAGTTATCGAGCGTTCCTTTGAGATGGGCCATGGTGATGCCCTTATCTACTACTAACCCTTCCACCTGATGAAATACCGGGCTATGGGTTGCATCTAACTCATCGGCGCGAAAGGTGCGCCCCGGGCAGATCATGTAGATAGGTGGTTCGTGCTGGAGCATCGAACGAATTTGAACCGGTGAAGTTTGGGTACGTAAAACCATTCCAGAGCCAACTGGTTCGATATAGAAAGTATCTTGCATAGTTCGAGCAGGATGATCTGCTGGGATGTTTAGCGCATCGAAGTTAAGCCAACCCGATTCAAGTTCTGGGCCTTCCTCAACGCTATAGCCCTGTTCGATAAAGAAATCACTAATTTCATTTTTAATTATCGAAATTGGGTGAAGACCGCCACGATGAGAACGATTGACGGGCAGAGTTATATCGACGATCTCTTCCAGTAAAACTTTGGCATCGCGTTCTGCCTCTAACTTTGCTGTTGCCACCTGAAGTGCCGCGGTAATCGCAGCTTTACCCTCGCCGATAATCTTGCCGGCGCTGGCTTTCTCATCTGCCGCCATTGAGCCAAGGGCACGATTAGCTAGCGAGATATCTGCTTTGTCGCCAAGATGTGCCAAGCGCGCAGCCTTTAACTCATCTAAATCTTTGGCTGATGCAAAGGCCGTTTCGGCAGCAGCGATCCAACGCTTTATATCTGCCGGATTCATGCGGGAATTCTAACCTGCTCGGCTTGCCCTATGAGGGATATTTGCTCACTTATGCGAGAGGTGAAAGATCACAATCGCCGCAGCGGCTGCAAGATTAAGGCTTTCGGCATTGCCGGTCATAGGAATACTTACTTGCATTACATCAGAATCGATCAAGGCATCAATGCCGCGTGCCTCGTTACCAAAAATCGCTACGCAGTCAGGTAAATCGTTAAGTGCTAAAAGTGAGATACTTCCTTGTGCGCTAAGGGCGAACTTCTTGACGGTCGGAAGTTGCTCACTCATTTGGTTAAGTGTGATCCCAGTAAATAGCGGCACATGCCATAACGAACCAGCGGTAGCTCGGACCACCTTCGGCGAATACATATCGACGCTGCCAGGTGAAACTATAACTGCGTCTACACCCATGGCATCTGCTGTGCGCAAAATAGTGCCGGCATTTCCTGGATCTTGAATCTCGTGGAGATAGATGAAGCGCGAATTTCCATTTGCTTTTAACTTTGTAAAATCATTATCGGCAACAGCACATATTGAAATAATTCCCTGCGGAGTCATTGTCGATGACATCGCCGCCATCACGGGTTCGCTAACCATTACGACTTCAACGTTTGAGAGGTCAAGGCCTGCTTGATCAATGCGGTTCTTACCGCTTTCAGTTAAGTAGACCGTTTTAACGGTGGGGCCTTGCGTTGCAGTAAATGCCTCCCGTGCGCATTGCAGACCTTCGGCGATAAATTCGCCATGCGCTGCTCGTTCTTTGTTGCCGCGGGAAGAGATAAGAGCCTTCACTCGCGCGATATGCGGCGAGTGAAGGCTCTCGATCATCTAATTTCTCAGCAGCGGCTAATTAAGCGCTGACGAGGTTCTTACGCGCTAGATCAACTAGCACCTTAAATGTTGCAGGATCATTCGTTGCGATATCAGAGAGAACGCGACGATCAACCTCAACACCAGCAGCCTTAAGCCCTTGGATGAAGCGGTTGTAGGTCATTCCGTTTTCGCGAGCAGCAGCGTTAATGCGCTGGATCCAAAGTTGACGGAAATCGCCTTTCTTATCTTTACGATCGTTAAAGGCGTAGACCATTGAGTGAGTAACTTGTTCTTTCGCCTTTGTGAAAAGACGGGAACGTTGCCCACGGTATCCGCTGGCACGTTCTAAAGTTGTGCGACGCTTCTTAGCAGCGTGAACTCCACGTTTTACTCTCATTTAATTCACACTCCTTACTTAAGACCAAGCATGCGCTTGGCTGTCATAGTTACGGTTGGCTTTGCTGATTGTTCAGTACTCAGACGACGAGTAACGCGAGATGACTTACGCTCCAAAAGGTGGCGCTTGCCGGCACGCTCGTGCATGATCTTTCCTGATCCGGTAACGCGAAAAGTCTTCTTCGCGCCACTATGGGTCTTCATCTTTGGCATCTATCTTCTCCTGTACTTCGTCGTTTTATGAAAACTATTTATCTTCAGCAGTTGCAGCTTGCGCTGCTACCGCTGCTTCTTTGGCCGCTCGCGCTGCCTTCTGTTCTGCAACAGCTTCGGTCTTCTTCTTCGTTGGACCGAGCACCATCGTCATATTTCGTCCCTCTTGCTTTGGGGCGAACTCGACAAAAGCGACTTCTGCAACATCTTCTGCAAGGCGTTGCAATAGTTTGTAACCAAGCTCGGGGCGAGTTTGTTCGCGTCCGCGGAACTTCATCGTGATCTTTACCTTGTCGCCACCTTTTAAGAATTTCACAATCGCGTTACGTTTTGTTTCGTAATCGTGGTTCTCAATCTTTGGCGTCAAACGCACTTCCTTCACCACAATGTGGGTCTGGTTCTGACGGGCTTCACGGGCTTTCTGGGCTACTTCATATTTATATTTGCCGAAGTCCATAATTTTGCATACAGGTGGAGTGGCATCAGGTGCGATCTCTACGAGATCTAATCCGACTTCATCTGCCATCTGTAGCGCCGTGTCGATATCTACAACTCCAACTTGGTCTCCGGTATGTCCGATAAGACGAATTTGAGGTGTGCGGATACGGTCATTAATGCGCGGTTCAGTTGTGATTTGTGCTCCTTAGTTGGTCTGCTACTTGTCTTTTGACTTAGGTAGCCAGGCTTATCGCAAAAATCGCGCACCGCTA
>CANIAV010000021.1 GCA_947465365.1 Actinomycetota bacterium
AAGACCGATAAAGCCTATGAATATGTAGGTATTCCGGCTATTTTCGAAGTGAAGCAGCGCAACATATGCGCAATAGATAATGGCAAGAATTAGAAATGGTTCGAAAACGATTGCGTAGAAAGAAAATACTGTGCGTTTTTGAAAGAAGAACCAAGGCAGGTATCCAGCTGCAATTCCAGTGACGATGATGTTAAGGGGCGGTTCATAACGTTTCTGAGCAAATGATTTAAACCAAAAACCTATAACTATCCCAAAGGCGATAGTGCCAATCCACCACAGAAACGGTGTTCCCAGCGCTAAAACTTCTTGTGAACAATTGCTAGAGCCACAACTTTTCGGTGTCTCATAGAAGAAGGAAGTCGGCCGTCCCATTACCAACCAACTCCAGGGATTTGCTTGGTAAGCATGTTTTTCAACTAAACCGGTGTGAAAGCCCAACATCTGCGAGTGATAATGAATAAAAGATGTCATTACATTATTTGAGTAATCCCGATCCCAACCGCGGTTTGAGATAAACCAACCAGTCCAAGAAGTTAAGTAAACTGAAATTGGTAGAAAGGCATATTGAAGCAAAGTCTTTATGGTTGGTTTTATCAAGTCGCGTCCAGTGTGATGGGCAAAAGCACGATAGAGCGCAACCAGTGCAAAGAGCGCGAGATAGTAAATCCCGCTCCATTTAGTCGCGATCGCAAGTCCAAGTACCAGACCTGCCCACCAATGCCAACGCATCAAGAAGAGATAAGTAGCCAACAAAATAAAGAAAGCTAAGTAGATATCTAATAAGGCGGTGCGCGAGTGAACTAGTGCCAAACCATCCATCGCCATTAGCGCACTTGCGGCAGTAGTTAAGAAAGAGTTGCGGAATAAACGGTGAGCAATCAGGGCGATAATGACAATCATTAGCGAGCCGAGTAATGCCCCCATAAAGCGCCAACCGAACTCGTTATCTCCAAAGAGTTTTATCCCGAGTGCGATCAGCCATTTGCCAATTGGGGGATGGACTACAAATTCCGGGCCATTGCCAGTTACTTCAACGCCATGTGCTAAATAATCGCGGGCGCCATCGACGTAATAAACCTCATCAAATACAAATCCTTTAGGAGTTCCCAAGTGCAGCAAACGCAAGGCCAGTGCTGCGAAGGCGATCGCGCCAACATAGATGCGGGTTTTCACATGCTTAGCGTACTGAGAGGATGTACCTATGGCTTTAACGATGGCGGCGACTCCTCTGGGAAATCCCCTTGATGCTAGCCCGCGCCTAAAAGATGCGATCACCAGCGCAGAAATAATTGCTGCCGAAGATTCACGTCGCTTTCATCGCCTTTGTTCAGATATCGGTGTGACATTTACTGGCAAGGTAATTTCATTCTTCGATGGAAATGAAACAGAACGAAGTGAAGAGATCTTGCAATATCTGCGCGCCGGTAAAAACGTTTTAGTTGTATCTGATGCCGGAATGCCAACAATTAGCGATCCCGGATTTCGTTTAGCCCGCGATGCAATGGCTGAAAAATTAGAGGTAAAGGTAATTCCTGGGCCGAGTGCACCTGTAATGGCGATAGCGCTTTCTGGATTAGCAACAGATCGCTTCACCTTTGAAGGCTTTACCCCGCGCGCACTTGGTGCCCGCCAAGCAACTTTTGAAGCGCTGCGCTTTGAAGAGCGCACCATGGTCTTCTTTGAAGCACCTCATCGCTTAGTTGAATCGCTGCAAGATGCTAAAACCATTTTCGGTGGCGATCGCCGCGGCGCAATCTGTCGCGAAATGACAAAAACTTATGAAGAAACGATTCGCGGTTCAATTACCGAGCTTTTGCAATGGGCCGAGAGCAAAGAAGTTTTAGGTGAGATAACGCTTGTTATCGCCGGCGCCGAAGTCGGAACGGCAGAAAAATCTGCCACAGATATGGTCGCCCGAGTCCGTGAATTTGAGGCTGCCGGAATGGATCGCAAGAGCGCGATTTCCACCGTTGCAGATGAATTCGACCTGCCAAAGCGGATCGTTTATGCAGCGGTAGTTGATGCGAATAAGATGCGCTCGTGAAGTCTTTCTATCTAACAACGCCGATTTACTATGTAAATGATGCGCCTCATATCGGCCATGCATATACAACGGTCGCCGGCGATGTTCTTACTCGCTGGCATCGCCAACGCGGTGAATCAGTCTGGTTCTTAACCGGCACAGATGAGCATGGACAGAAGGTAATGCGCACCGCTGAACAAAATAACGTGGCACCGCAAGCCTGGGTAGATAAGTTAGTTGCCGATGCGTGGAAACCTAATTGGCAAGCGCTAAATATCGCAAACGATGACTTTATTCGCACGACAGAGCCGCGCCACACAGAGCGCGTTCAAAAGTTTTTACAATCGTTAAAAGGTGCTGGACATATTTACGCCGGCAAATATGAAGGCCCATACTGTGTTGGTTGTGAAGAATTTAAACTACCTGGCGATTTAATCGATGCCGATGGTCAAAAACTCTGCCCAATACATAGCAAACCAGTTGAGTTAGTAAATGAAAATAACTGGTTCTTTAGACTCTCTGCCTTTGTTGAACCTTTGCTCGAGCACTACCGTAAAAATCCTGACGCTTGCCAACCGGAAAGCGCGCGCAACGAAGTTGTCTCCTTTCTAGAAGGTGGCGTTTCAGATTTATCTATCTCTCGTTCGACATTTGATTGGGGAATTCCCGTACCGTGGGATACCGATCAAGTTGTCTACGTGTGGTTTGATGCCTTGCTTAACTACGCAACCGCAGTTGGTTTAACTGATGCGCCAGATTCTCAAGGTGGAAAGAAATTTGCGCAGACTTGGCCGGCAGATGTGCACTTAGTTGGAAAAGATATCTTGCGCTTTCACGCCGTTATTTGGCCAGCAATGTTGATGGCGGCAGGCCTGGAAGTTCCGAAGAAAGTATTTGCCCACGGCTGGTTACTGGTCGGCGGCGAGAAGATGAGTAAGAGCAAGCTAACGGGTATTGCACCATCAGATATCACTGATCACTTTGGCGTTGATGCTTTCCGTTATTACTTCTTGCGCGCAATTCCCTTTGGCAGCGATGGCTCTTTCTCTTGGGAAGATATGTCTGCTCGTTATACCTCTGAACTAGCTAACGATTTCGGCAACCTAGCTTCGCGTCTTGCGGCAATGATTGAAAAATATTGCGAAGGTAAAGTCCCAGCGGTAGCAACAGATGCCGGGCTAAGTGCTGCACTTACTGCAACTGTTGCTAAGGCAGATGCGGCGATGGTCGCCCTTGATTTCCAAGGCGGCATCACCGCCATGATGGATTTCTGCAAGAAGGTAAATGGCTATGTCACCGAGAAAGAGCCTTGGATTCTGGCTAAAGATGAGGCTAATAAGGCTGAGTTAAACGAAGTTCTATATAACACCGCGGAATCTTTGCGCGCACTGGCTGTCTTGATGCACCCGGTAATGCCTGCGACAACTGAAATCTTGTGGGAAAGCTTAGGCGCAAATAAATCTATCGGCGCACTTTCTGCGCAAATAATTTCCAACGTTGCAACGTGGGGTCAGTTACCAGAAGGAACTATCGTTACTAAGACTCCAGTTCTATTTCCACGACTTGAGATAAAAGAGTAATTTTCTATGGCAGATCGCCACAATCGCGATATTGATCGCCCGCTGGCGCCAGCGCCTAAACCTTTACCTGTTCCAACCGTTGACGCCCACGCACATTTAGAAATTGTTACAGATGCTGCTCCTGATTCAGATGCGGTTAAACAAGTATTAGATGATGCCAAAACCGCCGGTGTTGATCGAGTTGTGCAAGTTGGTTATTCGGCAGAACAATCAAAATGGTGTGTGGCCGCTGCTGAACATTTCGATGATCGCGTATTAGCAGCCGTTGCCTTGCACCCCAATGAAGCACCTGTTGTTCCTGATATGGAAGCTGATTTAAAGATAATCGAAAGCCTTGCGATGCATCCGCGGGTACGAGCAATTGGTGAAACTGGGCTTGATTATTTCCGCACCCCGCCAGAACTGCGTAAGCGCCAACAAGATTCCTTTAAATGGCATATTGAGTTAGCAAAGAGAACCAAGAAAGCGCTAGTTATCCATGATCGCGATTCGCATGATGATGTCCTATCGATCTTGCTAGAAGTCGGCGCTCCTGAGAAAACTGTCTTTCACTGCTTTTCCGGCGATGTCGCAATGGCCAAGATCTGTATCGATCGCGGTTACATACTTTCCTTTGCGGGTACCTTAACTTTTAAGAACGCACCTGATCTGCGCGAGGCGGTAAAGCTAGTTCCTTACGACCAATTACTGGTTGAAACAGATTCTCCATTTTTAGCACCAATGCCTAATCGTGGTGCGTTAAATACCCCTGCACAGATTGCAAATATTGTGCGAGCGATGGCCGAAGAACGTAACGAGAGCGTTGGAACTCTCGCCCAAGCACTCTCTGATAACGCAGAGCGGATATTTGGTTCATTTGCTGCAGGTTCCACTTTATGACCTTGCTAGGTGCGGCCGAAATTCGCTCCTTAGCTGCGCAATTGGATTTAAAACCAGCTAAAGCTCTGGGTCAGAACTTTGTAATTGATGCCAATGTTTGCCGAAAGATCGTGCGCACCGCAGGAATTACTGCAACTGATATCGCGCTAGAGATTGGCCCCGGACTTGGTTCATTGACTTTGGCGCTGATGGAAGAAGCAGCCAGCGTGGTTGCAGTTGAAATTGATACTCGTTTAGCAAATCAACTTCCCATTACTGCAGCTGCACATAGCGATCGCCCGCATTTATTAACAGTTATTAATCAGGATGCTTTGCAATTAAAGAATTTGCCAGCAGATCCGACAGTTTTAGTCGCTAACTTGCCCTACAACGTTTCAGTTCCGGTATTTCTGCATCTCTTGGAGATTCTGCCAACTCTGCGCAGCGGTGTGGTGATGGTTCAGGCCGAAGTCGCCGATCGTTTAACTGCTAAACCAAATACCAAAGAGTATGGAATTCCATCAGTGAAAGCTGCCTGGTGGGCCGAAGTTACTGGCGCTGGATCTGTTTCAAGATCTATCTTCTGGCCAGCCCCCAATGTTGATTCAAAGCTGGTGGCATTTACCCGCCGGGCAACGCCTGGAGATGAAACGTTGCGCAAAGAAGTATTTACCATTATTGATCTAGCTTTTGCGCAACGTCGCAAAATGTTACGCGCTGCCTTGTCATCAAGATATGGCGGATCAGGCGCTGCGGAAGCACACCTAATTGCCGCAGGAATTGATCCAACGCTGCGCGGTGAATCGCTAGATATCCACGGTTTCTGCAAAATCGCACAACAGGGTTTAGAGTCTTAACGTGCCAAATTCATCTAACGCAACCGTCACGGTGCGCGTTCCTGCCAAAGTAAATCTGCAATTGGCAGTTGGTCCGCGCGAGGCAGATGGATTTCATAATTTAGTAACAGTCTTTCAAGCGATCTCGATTTATGACGATGTCACGATAAGCAAAACGGCGCCTGGCTCTGGCATCACGATTGCGATCACCGGCGATCACACTCATGGCGTTCCGGCAGATTCGACTAATTTGGCGGTAAAAGCTGCGCAATTAATCGCCGATGACTATGACTTTGCGTTAGATATCCATATTGAAGTGAATAAATCGATCCCAGTTGCCGGTGGAATGGCTGGCGGTAGCGCAGATGCGGCAGCGGTAATTGTTGGAGTAAATGAGTTATTTACATTAGAGATGTCGCGCGAAGAGATGTTGGAATTTGGATCAAAGCTCGGCAGCGATGTGCCTTTTATGATTACCGGAGGCACTGCAATTGGCCAAGGACGCGGCGATCAATTAACGGCAGCGCTTTCACGCGGTACTTATCACTGGGTTTTGGCCTTATCAAGCGTTGGACTTTCTACACCTGCCGTTTATCAAGAGTGTGATCGTCTTCGTGCAGGTTTAGATATTGCAGCGCCACAAACTAGCGATGCGCTGATGCAATCATTACTGGCAGCTGATCCCAAAGCTGTAGGACTTGCGCTACAAAATGATCTGCAATCTGCTGCCTGTTCACTGCGCCCAGCACTTACTTTGGTTTTGGATGTTGGCGAAGAATATGGCGCACTTGGCGCAATTGTTTCTGGCTCTGGCCCAACTGTTGCATTTTTAGTTGCCGATGAAGAGCAAGGTTTAGATCTGGCTGTAGCGCTGACATCAAGCGGAGTTGTCGGCAGCGTCGCCCGGGCTTATGGCCCAGTGCCTGGCGCTAAAGTTATTTAACTCTCTTCCAAATGTGCGGCAAGCACGCTCAGTAAATCAGCTAGCGCTAACCGCTGTTCGCGGGTAAGTCCCTTTAATAATTCACGTTCATGTTCAAGTAAACCTTCCAGCGCTTTATCAACTGCGCGCATTCCAGATGCAGTTAACGTGACAAGAGAACCGCGGCCATCGTTTGGATCTGGTTGGCGAGTTATTAATTTCAACTCTTCTAAGTGATCTAAACGATTTGTCATGGTGCCGCTAGTAACCAGAGTTTGCTGCATGAGTTCACCGGGGGAGAGTTGGTAAGGATCTCCGGCGCGACGCAGCGCAGCTAAAACATCAAAGCCCCAAGTTTCTAAATCAGCGAATGCATCACGTCGAGCGATATCTAAATTGCGCGAAATTCGCGAGATACGACTTAAGACCGCAAATGGGCTTAGATCAAGATCGGGGCGTTCGCGCTTCCAGGCCGCAATTAGGCGGTCTACTTCATCACGATGTGCGCTCATAGAGGTACAGGCTAGCGGCGAGATCGCCCCGCGAAGTGTTGCCGAAAGCGTTAATGGTCGCGAGCACTCGCATTTATGAGGGAGAATATGCGTTCCGCCATTGTGTAGTGGCTAGCACATGGGCCTTTGAAGCCCAGGGTCCAGGATCGATACCTGGTGGCGGAGCAATTTTAATTGCCCGCCGATGTAGCTGGCGGAGCCGAAGCCAAACCCACCAGTTAGACTTACCCATATGAGTGCAAACCTCGAGACGGTTGTTGTTCTCGCCGCTGGTGAAGGCACTCGTATGAAATCTTCCACACCGAAAGTTCTGCACGAAGTAGCCGGGCGCTCGCTCGTTGGCCATGTGCTGCATGCAGTTCAATCGCTTAAGCCAAAACAAGTACGCGTTGTTGTCGGAGCAGGCCGCGAAGCAGTTGAATCCCATCTTTCCGAGATTGCACCAACTGTTACAACTATCTTTCAGGAACGTCGCGGTGGCACCGGACATGCAACGCAGCTTGCGCTCGCAGATTTAAAACTTGCCGGAACAATTTTAATTTTAGCTGGCGATACTCCGCTTCTGACCAGTGGCTCATTGCAGCAACTCCTTGATCTGCACCATGCAGGTGGCTTTACTGCATCGGTTCTTACTGCAGAGCACCCAGATCCAACTGGCTATGGACGTATCGTGCGCGCAGATGATGGGTCGCTACTTCGCATCGTTGAAGAACGCGATGCCGATGAAATGGAAAAGGCGATCTACGAAGTAAATTCTGGGGTTTATGCCTTTGATGCCCAGAAATTAAGCGCTGCTATCGGCAAGTTAAGTGATAATAATTCGCAAGGTGAGCTCTATCTAACTGATGTTATTGAAATCTTGCGCAATGAAGGCGGAACAATTGCCGCTGCCCTGATTGAAGATTTTGTAGAAATTCTGGGCGTTAATGATCGCGTGCAGTTAGCCGAAAGCGCTGCACTGATGCGCGATCAAATAAACGAAGGCTTTATGCGTGCTGGCGTGACGATCGTTGACCCAACGACCACTTGGATCGATGCCACCGCAAAGATCGAAAACGATGTCACTATTTATCCAGGCACTGCGATTCTCGGTAAGACCACGATCGCAACGGGCGCCGTAATTGGGCCGCGCGCGGTTCTGGAATCTTGCACAGTATTAAGTGGGGCCACGATTATCGAATCAAATTGCTATGAGGCAATTATCGGTAAAGGTGCCAACGTTGGTCCTTATTCATATCTACGCAAAGACACAGTGCTCGGAACAGATTCCAAAGCTGGTGCATTTGTAGAAATGAAGAATGCCAAAGTTGGAGATGGATCTAAAGTTCCGCATCTTTCCTACGTGGGCGATGCAACTATCGGTGAAGGCACCAATATCGGCGCTGCAACAATCTTTGTTAACTATGACGGCGTAGAAAAGCACCACACAACTGTCGGAGATCACGTCCGAATCGGTAGCGATTCAATGTTGGTTGCGCCACTTTCAATTGGTGATGGGGCTTACACCGCCGCCGGATCTGTGATTACAGAGGATGTTCCAGCCGGTGCCATGGGTGTCGCTAGAGGTAAGCAAAGAAATGTAATAGGTTGGGTCATGCGCAAGCGATCCGGTTCAAAATCTGCCGAGGCTGCGGCGCGACATAGCGACGAGAAGAAGGGCTAATTTCCTTGAGCGAAATTCGTTTATCCTCAGAAAAAAGACTTCGACTCTTCTCAGGACGCGGATTTCCTGAATTATCTGAAGCCGTCGCTGCTGAACTAGGAATTCCACTAACGCCAACATCTGCATATGACTTTGCAAATGGCGAAATATTTGTTCGCTTCGAAGAATCTGTGCGCGGCTGCGATGCCTTTGTAATTCAAAGCCATACTGCCCCGGTAAATAAGCAGATCATGGAACAACTGATCATGATCGATGCGCTAAAGCGCGCATCAGCAAAGCGCATCACAGTTGTTGCACCGTTCTATGGTTACGCCCGTCAAGATAAGAAACATCGCGGCCGCGAACCAATCACTGCTCGTTTAATGGCTGATCTCTATAAGACCGCCGGCGCAGATCGTTTAATGGTCGTTGATCTACATACTTCACAAATTCAAGGATTCTTTGATGGTCCGGTTGATCATTTGTTCGCACTACCGATGCTGGCAAATTACGTCGGCAGCAAAGTCGATCGCACCCGTTTAACGATTGTTTCGCCAGACTCTGGTCGCGTGCGCGTTGCCGAACGTTGGTCAGAGCTACTTGGCGGATGCCCAATTGCCTTTATTCATAAGACCCGCGATCCACGTATTCCAAATGAATCTGTAACTGGCAAAGTTGTTGGTGAAGTCGAAGGCCAAACATGTGTTGTTATCGATGACATGATCGATACTGCCGGCACTATTACTAAGGCCGTTGATGCGCTATTTGCTGCAGGTGCCAAAGAGGTAATCGTTGCCGCA
>CANIAV010000022.1 GCA_947465365.1 Actinomycetota bacterium
ATCGGGATTATTACTTCATGTTCTTCGAATTTTGAGAGCGCGTTCGGATCCGCCAATAAAACGCTGGTATCTAAAACATAGGTCTTTTTGGCAGCCTTTTTCGTAGCTTTAGATACTGGAGTAGCCAATGGCCAGCTCTCGCATTCTCTTTAGTTTTATCCGGCGGGAGTTACTTCTGACTAGAAAAAGATAGAACTTGGCAGCGCTCTTTGAAGTGCGACACGCCATAGCAATTTATTAACGCTTGGTTAAAGTTATGCGCCCAGTCTTCGCTGCCGTTGTGAATATGCGCGAAGTGCACGTAAGAAATCTACGCGACGAAAATCTGGCCAATAGGCTTCACAGAAATAGAACTCAGATAAAGCGCTCTGCCACAATAAAAAGCCGCCCAGACGTTGTTCTCCCGATGTCCGAATCAAAAGTTCGGGATCTGGTTGGCCGGCTGTGTATAGAAACTTAGAAATCTCATCAGCAGATAACTCATTTGCCGCAGCTTCCAGGTCGGCGCCATGAGCGCTCTTATCTTGCAGATATCCCTTCACGGCATCGACGATCTCGCGCCGGCCGCCATAACCAATTGCCACATTTACATCGACGCCGCCGCCATGAACCGGGGGCAAGTTTTCTAACTTTTCATGGAGCCATGTGGGCAAGAGATCCAGCGCGCCAACGGCTTTGATATTCCATTTACCGGTGGCGCGAAGTTCATCGACGGTATCACCGATAATTCGTAGCAAGCCATCTAGCTCTTCCGGTGTGCGTTTAAAGTTTTCTGTAGATAGCAACCACAAGGTCACAACTTCAACTTTGGCTTCATCGCACCAACCAAGGAACTCCACAATCTTGCTTGCGCCGCGGCGATGGCCTTTGGGATCTAGCGCACTGGGGTTGGCTTTTGCATAACGACGATTGCCATCCAGAATTACGCCAACATGGCGCGGGGTCTTAGAGAAATCAAGATCGCTAACAATGCGCCACTCATAAAAAGGGTAGAGCGCAGATTTAATGGTCTTACGGATACTGCTTAACAACTCTGCGCTCCGCGATAAAAGATGCCACCGGCAAAGTGCCGGCCAACATCACCCAGAGAATCTTTAGTAAATGCCAGCGGCCCTTAACGCCGATCTGCAGCGCAGTAATCAAATAGACCATATATAGATAGCCATGCACGATCGGGATCGCAATCAGATATTTATGGGTATCAATCGCATCAAAGATGTATTTGCCCGGCATATAGCCAAACCAGAGAAGTAAGGACATAACGCCACAAATAATGGCCATAACGCGAAAGCGGGTGATTGCTGATTTCATAACGGTAAGCCTATGGCTTATTGCCCTGCTTTACGGCGATAAAAGGGGAGATAAATCACGATCGCAGCCATCAGCCACCAGATCGCCACATATGAAATATGTTGCCAGTAATAACCGGCAACTCGCGAAACTGGCGCCTTTGCCACAACTCGTTCACGCACTAGATCACCATCACGGGTCTTCTCTGATTTCGCCACAATGAATCCGTCATATAAAGCAACATCAGCTAAACCAACGATGACGCTGCTATCAAGACGTGAGATAACCCCCGGCACGTTGTCGGCGCGATCATCGTTTTGATGTGGCTGCAAGTTTCCAACTAAATCTATTTTGGTAGACATCGCAACTTCTGGATTTAATAATCGATCTGCCCATAGCCCGCGCACCACCAGAATTCCAGAAATCGGATCTGATCCATCTACCTGCAGCAATGCGACTTCCCAGTCATTAACCTTGCCATCGCTATCGCTTTGCAGCGGCGCTTTGAAATTGGCAATATAGAAACCACTTACTGCAACCTGCTTATTTACATTTCGCGAATCTAAGGCAACAGTGGGCAAAGCTAATTCATTTAGCGAATAAATCTTAGGGTCGATAACTTTGGCGGCAGCATTTGTCTCTTTAACTAAGTGAGCCCGATCTAACTGCCAATTTCCCAAGCCAACCAAAACCAAGACAATCGCAAGAACGCCGAGGGCTTGGAGAAACTTTTTAGCTATCGCTTTGATCTTCATTATTACGAGCGCTCATTCGCATGTAGCGCTTGTAGAAACTGCGCAACAAGAAAGCAACAGCGACGCAGAGAAGAAAGACTGTTAGTGAACCAGCCCAACCCATCTCAACATCTTTTTGCATGCGATAATCTTCCCATGGATTTAGATTTTAACGACCGCTACGGCGTGCGCTCAAGCAAGGCCTGGATCACACCTGCCATTGCCTTTGCCATTATCGGTGGCGGTTGGTTGATCTGGGCAGGACTTCATCATGCCAATCCCGAAATTCGCAGCGAATTAATCTCATTTAACGTTAGCGCAGAACGTGAAATCTCGATCCGCTACACAATCGATCGCACCGATCCCAATCAAGTTGTTATTTGCACACTGACAGCAAGTGATATGGATAAGAATGTAGCTGGCCAAATCGATGACACCATCGCAGCAGGCGCAGCCCATAGCGAGCAAACCACTGCAATCCCCGCACGATCTGCACCTGTATCTGCGGCTATCGCTCGTTGTCGCGCCAAATAATTACTTCGTATAACGTTGCCCCTTATGAGTACCCCACAAACTTGGCTTACCCAAGAAGCAGCCGATCGCTTGCGCGGTGAACTCGCACATCTTGAATCAGATGGTCGTAAAGAAATCACCGCCAAGATCGAAGCCGCTCGCGCCGAAGGCGACTTAAAAGAAAATGGCGGCTACCACGCAGCGCGCGATGAACAAGGCAAGATGGAAGCGCGCATCCGTCAGCTAAAACAAATGCTTGAAAATGCACACATCGGAACTCCCCCCGCATCTGCCGATGGCGTGGTTGGTCCCGGAATGGTTATCACCGCAATCATCGCTGGCGATGAAGAGAAGTTCTTACTTGGTTCACGCGAGATCGCATCAGGTGACTTAAGTGTTTACAGCGAGAAATCACCGCTGGGTGCAGCCGTTATGGGCGCAAAGATCGGCGACACCGTTTCATACACTGCGCCAAACGGTAAAGAGATCAAAGTCGAGATTAAAGAAGCAACTAACTACTGATATCAAGTAGTTGGGTTTATTCCTTAATCATCCGCGCCATGGTTGGCAACATTTTATTTAGACTTCTAACTGGAGTCATAGAAGTAAAAATGTAAAACATATATCCAGCCAAAGCAATCCAAGCATTTAAGAGACAGATGGATACCAAGATAATTCCTAAGACCGCTGGAAATCCATTGAAAATTAACAAAGCCTTATCTTTATATTCTTTTGATTTATCCGTCAAGAAGAAATCATCTGTCCAAGTAATCGACGTATCGCCTTTGAATATGGTCACTAACCCACGTTGAATTATTGAAGTCCAATACTGCCCAAATAGACAGATTCCGAAATAGAAGACTCCCCACTTCATATTTGGCTTATTGAGATTTTCAGCTAGTAGGGCAACACCAAATGGCATTAAGGCAACCCAGGCCATTGTTAAACCATGGTTCCAAACAATGGTTGCATTTGTGCCTACGACGTACTGACTTGTTACGTGATATTGGTACCACCAAGAAAATAGAACGAAAAAGCCAAGAACGTAAGCAAGAAAAGTTGCCCAATTTTCAAAGAGCGTCGCATTGAAATCTTCACTCTCGCTAATCTTATGAACCAGGCCGACCACATCTAGGCCAAGCAGAGTTAGCGCAATAGAAAAGACACCGTCGCTCAAGGTATCAATTAACTTATGGCTTAAATTCTTAAACTTCATCTCCATGTGGGTCTCCGCTTCCACCTAAATTTCAGGTAAAAGTAACTGAAAGCAAGAGAAATTCCCACGACTCACCTAAATGGGGCCAAGATTTTTTAAAACTGAAAACGAGCACTCTTTACAAAACCGGAAGGCCCGGTGGCTCAAGGCTGGAAGATGCATTAAAGCCATCTGACAGAAAATAATTGGAAATAGGCTTACAAATTATGCATAAATAGGTCCAGAATAAGCGGTAGAAGTAAAAGGTTAATCTAGGAGAGCAAACATGATTCGTCGCATCGTTTTGTCATTTATATTAATTGTTTCAGTCTCGCTTCCCGCTCCAGCTCAGGCAACTCTCTTTCCGGGGTTTCCGGAAGGTTCTGATCGACAGGCACTCTCACTTGAAGATCTCGCGGAAAACCCATTCTCTTTTATCGTAAATAACAATATGGCTCAGGCGATGGATGCTGGCACAGCAGTCGAAACTCCCGAGGCTACGAGATTGTGCGATGAATTCAATACTCGTGGCTGCAATTTACAAGGAAATTCAAATCTAAGTATTGATAGCATTATTCCCGTATGTACCACTGTCATTGAGAATTGCATCAACAAATTGCAAATTACCAAGTCTGATGGAACAAAAGTAGAAGCAAAATTTGTACGTTACTTCAAAGGAAAGACTTTCACTGGCATTCCTGAGCTCGGAATGCCAGGCGGATCTCGCACTTCGTTATGGCAAGCACCGGGAGCAACCAATTCTGGTGATACAGACCTTTACTTAGTAAATGCAAAAGTTATCTGGCACTACACAAATGGCTCTGCAACCGTAAATTCATTTAGGACATCTGTATACGCGGTAAAGGAAAAAAGTGATTCCCGGTTCAAAGATTCAGGGATAAACATAGGGCCAGCTTTTAACGGAAAGTTTGCAAGCATTACCGAGACCGGCGAAATTATCTACGACGGCACCTGTGTGGCAACGGAAGCTGGAAACTGTGCTCAAAGAGTTGAGTATGCGCCCGGCACCAGAGTCAAACTAGAGATGACTCTTTCAAATAAAGTAACTGGTTGGCTTCATGGTCGAATTTCAAATCCTGATATAACCGTATTGCCAATCGATGCGACTTACAACAAGCTCTCTGTAGAGGCGAGTGTTGTAGATGTTCCAATGATGTATGCAGCCTTTAATAAATCCGAGATGGCGAAGTCATTTCTTGATAACTATGAAAGATCAATGAATACAGGGAGAGGTTTCTACGGGGTCACTTTTTGGAAGCAATTCCCACCTTCAAGTCCCTTCGCGACCCAAATAGTTACCACACTTGCTGAATCCATTAAAAATACCGCAACCGAACTTCATAGCTATTGGGATTTAGCTTCCTTGCCAAATATGTCAAACAATCCTTGCATGTCGGATACTTCGAAACTTATTGGCTTTGTAACGACAAATGCCATGGCGTACGAAGGAAATGCTCCATCTTGGGATGGCAACACTCTTGAATACAAAGTCGCGGGACTGCACTATTTGCCCGATGGAAAAACTCTAACTTCTGGAACTTACGATCTCGCGATGCGTAGTGATACCGCCCGTTGTCTCTATGGATTTACCGAGGCACCATTATCTGCTTCGATCGCAGTAACTTCGGCTGAAGGAGAGCAAAAGGTAGCTACGACTGTGCTGAACGAAAAGAATGGCTGGTTATACCTAGCAGCATATGGATTCTCATTTAGTGCATCCACAATCAAAATTAAGCTGACTCAAGAGAAACCAAAAGAAGTTGCACCAACACCAGCACCATCTGCCTCGCCTACGGTAACTAAGGCTGTGACGATGAAGTCAATAAAGTGCGTTAAAGGTAAGACGGTTAAAACCGTAAAAGGAGTTAATCCCAAGTGTCCGTCAGGCTATAAGCAAAAATAACGCTTAGTAAGTAGCTCGTCCGCCGCTTGCATCAAAGGTAAAGCCGGTCGTAAATGAGCAAGCTTTCGATGCCATAAAGGCAACGATTTCGGCTACTTCTTCGGGTTGACCGACGCGGCCCATGGGAATGCGACTGATCATGTATTTAAGAGTCTCATCAGATGTATTGGCATTCATCGGTGTGCTGATTACTGCTGGTGCAAGTGAGTTGATAACGATTCCCTCTGGTGCAACTTCTTTGGCAACACCTTTAACGAAACCGATCATGCCAGCCTTTGAGGTGTTGTATGGAGAGAGACCTGGGTTTCCTTCTTTACCTGCAATTGATGCCAAGTGAACAATGCGTCCGTACTTCTTTGCTTTCATCGCAGGTATAACTGCTTGAGTAAGCCATATAGCACCATAGAGATTTACTTGCAGAACTTTTTCAAAGTCTGCCCATTTCACATCTATAGCTGGAGTATTTGATGGTCCGACGATTCCTGCGGTATTGATTAGCGCATCGATTGTGCCGTGGTCTTTTAAGATTGCAGCAATAGTTGCGTTGATCTGGTTTTGATCTGAGATATCGCAGGTGTGGACTTGGTTTGGGGCCAGCTTTAGCTCGTTAGCCAATTCATCGAGTGCTGCTTTATTGAAATCTAAAGCGATTACCTTGGCGTCACGTGATGCAATTAATTCAGCGCTGGCTTTGCCGATGCCGGTCGCGGCACCTGAGATAACAACTACTTGGCCGTTGAATTCAACTAATTCGGTGCTGGTCATTTTTATCCTCTACTTAATCCGCGGATCAATGTGGATCTTTGGTCCATCGCCAGCGCCTTGCGGACGTTTACCCATAAAGACATCGTGTACTTCATTTAGTGAAATTGTGGCAGCGATTAGCGGACGAGGATCGACTTCACCGCGAGCAAAGATTTCAATGGCGCCTTTTAAGCCAGGAGATGCCGAAAGTATGCCGACTGCAGTGACATCTTTGAGCGCAATATCGCGCGAATCGATCAGGCTTGGTTCACCTGAGATGCCGATGTAAACAACGCGGCCGCCTGGTTCTACTGCCTGCACAATTTCATTGGGAATGGATTTGTGATTGGTCGCATCGATAATTCCATCAAAGCCTGTCTTAGGTTTTACTAAATCAGTACCAGCGTTTTTGATTCCGATTTCGTGAGCGAGTTTGATGGTGCGTTCGTTGCGACCGATTAAGTGCACGTTGGCACCTGCTGCTTGGGCCAGTTGTGCGCAAAGTAAACCGATAGTGCCGGTGCCGTAAATCAATATCTCTTTACCCGGGCCAGCAAGGGCAGCTTCTACTGCGCGCAGTGAATTGCCGGCAGGTTCAATGAGCGCACCGATCGCGTCATCAATTGAGTCGGGTAATTTGTGTAGCGCGCGAACTGGAACTAGAAGTTTTTCAGCACATGCACCGGGCCAGCCGTTGCGAACTCCGATTTCATAACGATCATCGCAGACATGTTGGCGTCCTGATGTGCAGCGATAACAAGTTCCGCAACCCAACATGGTGTCTCCGGTTACGCGCTGTCCGATCCAACTTTGATCAGCGCCTTTTCCAACTGCTGATACAACGCCACACCATTCATGACCGATACGAACTGGGTACTTTGCTTGATTGCTATGGAGATAGACCATCTCACCTGTAAAGAATTCTTGATCAGTTCCGCAAATACCAGCGCGAGTAACATCAACTACGACTTGGTTATCTCCAGCAATTGGCTCGGCCACATCTTCTACGATGGAATTATTTGGAGAAGTTATGGTCAAGGCCTTCATGCCGTCACTATACTCAACACATTATCTAGGTTGAAAGTATGCGATTTGAGGAGCTTTTGATGCGTAGCGCCCATTGGTATGGTGGCAAAGATCGTGACGGATATATCCACCGTGCTTGGATGCGCCGCGGTTTACCTAAAGATGCCTTTGATGGCCGCCCACATATCGCAATCGCAAATACCGCATCTGATTTAACTCCTTGCAACTCTCATTTAAATGAAATCATGGAGCACGTTAAGAATGGCATCTGGGAAGCAGGCGGTGTTCCACTAAATATGCCAGCAGTTTCAATTGGAGAAACTCAGGTTCGTCCTACCGCGATGTTGTGGCGCAATATGGCTGCAATGGCTACGGAAGAAATGATCCGCTCCAATCCAATCGATGGCGTTGTTCTGCTCGGTGGTTGCGATAAGACAATTCCTTCATTATTAATGGCTGCCTCTTCAGTTGATATCCCAGCACTTGTTGTTCCAGGTGGCCCGATGTTGACCGGAACATTTCAAGGAACACCACTTGGCTGTGGAACAGATGTCTGGAAATTAAGCGAAGAAGTGCGCGCCAAAAAACTTAGTGAAGCTAAATTCTTAGATTCAGAATCAGCGATGATTCGCAGCCGCGGCCATTGCAATACTATGGGCACCGCATCGACTATGGGAATCATGGCTGAAGCGCTCGGCATGGTTATGCCCGGCATTGCTGGAACACCAGCGCCAGATAGTCGCTTGCTGCAGTATTCACAAGAATCAGGTCGTCGCATTGTTGAGATGGTGCACGAGGGTTTGAAGCCAAGTGACATCATGGTTAAGGGTTCCTTCTTAAATGCCATCGTTGCGCTAGCCGGCATTGGTGGTTCAACTAACGCAGTCGTTCATTTGCTCGCGATTGCAGGTCGCTTGGGAATTGATCTAACTCTTGATGACTTTGATCGCACTGGCTCTCGTGTTCCACTGCTGGTTAATCTGCAACCTGCCGGCAAATATTTAATGGAAGATTTACATCGCGCAGGTGGCTTGCGCGCTGTCCTTAAAGAGCTAGAAGATCTGCTTGATCCAAAGCCAATCACCGTAATGGGAACTCCTTTAGTAAAAGGCTTATCTGAAGCGCAAATTTATGACACAGACGTTATTCGTACTCGCAAAGAACCGTTGCAACCAAGTGCGGGAATTGCTGTATTGCGTGGCAACTTGGCACCACTTGGCGCAGTAATTAAGCCAGCTGCAGCAAGCGCTAATTTATTAAAGCACCGCGGCAAGGCGATGGTCTTTGACAGCATTGAAGATTTCAAGGCCCGCATTAATGATCCAGCACTTGATGTCGATGAAAACTCAGTTTTGATCTTGCGTGGCTGCGGACCTAAGGGTTATCCCGGAATGCCAGAAGTTTCTAATATGCCGATGCCACAGAAGATGCTTGATAAAGGCGTGCGTGACATGGTGCGTATTTGTGATGGTCGCATGAGCGGAACTGCATATGGCACAGTCATATTGCACGTTGCGCCAGAGGCAGCAGCTGGTGGACCACTTGGGCTTGTGCAAACTGGTGATTTCAT
>CANIAV010000023.1 GCA_947465365.1 Actinomycetota bacterium
CTTCTCTATGACATGCACAACGATAAAGTCTTAGAACAATGGATGATTCAACCTACTGAATTACAAAAAGCGGTAGATATTCTGCGCAAAACTATTCCCAATGTTTCTTTCGCAGTTGAGTCTAACGACCACTTCCATCGCGAGAAGGCTTATATTCCGCGATGGGATATCGGGATGGATAACGTTGGCGTAGACACAATTGATTCAGTTACAAATCGTCCTGCACTTAAATTATTAGCGCGCCTGTCACAAGAAGAAATTTCTGCAGATGAGATGTTGGCGCTAGCAACACCTGCTTTACAAGGTGTTGTAAACGTTACGCATTCTGCAAATAACGATTCGCTACTTGAAATTTCCGCGCTAGGTGTTTCAAAAGGCGAAACTTTAGCGATGATGGCATCGCGTATTGGAATTACTGCAGAAGATTGCGTTGCATTTGGTGACAACCCAAATGACTTTTCTATGTTGCAATGGGCGCATCGCTCATATGCGATGATCGATGGCCATCATGCAGGTCCAGCAAATGCGAAAGATGTAGCTCCGCCTCATAATCAAGATGGCGTCGCGATTGTGATTGAAAAACTCCTCGAACTTCCGCAGTAATACCGTCGATTTTTAATGCTTACGATCTTCGGGTAATCTCTCCCACGGAGGGCTCGCATAGCGGCCGAGTGCACCGGTCTTGAAAACCGGCAAACGAAAGTTTCGTGGGTTCAAATCCCACGCCCTCCGCCATTTTTTACTCCTGCTGTGGCTGACTTCATAGCCTCGGTGCGGGGTTACGCCTAGCCTCTTTTACCAATCAAGCGCACACTTCTCCTAGGAAATCTTTAAAACCAAAGGGGAAGCAATGTCCGGAGTCTTTTCTCCAACCCGCGCCAAAATTAAAGAGCGCACGCTTCGCACAGATAAGTGGTGGCTAGAACCTGCGATTACCTTCGCTGTTTTGTTTAGCTTCATTATTTATGCAACCTTCCGCGCATTTGAAGGCGCTAACTACTTCACCGAACCACTGATCTCCCCTTTCTATTCACCATGTCTTTCACAGGCTTGCGTTGCTGGCTCAACTATTTTTGATTGGACTCCAGTAAGCGCTGAAATTTTTAACTTCGCACTTTCTCCTGCGCTGATTATTTTGATCTTCCCACTTGGTTTCCGCATGACTTGTTATTACTACCGCAAGGCTTACTACCGCGCGTTCTGGTTATCACCACCTGCTTGTGCAGTTGCCGAACCACACACCAAATACACCGGTGAAACTCGCGCCCCACTTATTTTGCAGAATGCACACCGCTGGTTCTTCTATGCAGGATTAGTCTTTAACGTATTCCTTACTTATGACGCAGTAATTTCATTTAAGAACCCTGAAGGCCAGTGGGGACATGCCAGCGTTGGTTCGCTTGTCTTGTTAGTTAGCTCAACTCTTCTCTGGTTCTACTCACTTTCATGTCACACCTGTCGCCATACAGTCGGTGGACGTCTAAAGCATTTCTCAGCTCATCCAATTCGCTACAAGCTTTGGACTTTAGTTTCAGTTCTAAATCATAAGCATCAGCAATTTGCTTGGTACTCACTTGCTGGCGTTGCTTTTGCCGATATCTACGTTCGCCAAGTTGCAACTGGCGCCTGGACCAATTTCTACTTCTTCTAAAGGATGCCAGTAGATATGACTACAGATAAAGCAGCGCTCGAGCGTCACAAGTATGACGTTCTTGTAATTGGTGCCGGTGGTGCGGGTTTACGCGCAGCTGTTGAAGCGCGCGAATCAGGCCTGCGCGTAGCAATCATCTGTAAATCGCTATTCGGCAAGGCCCACACAGTTATGGCCGAAGGTGGCGCAGCTGCCTCAATGGGTAACGCAAATTCCAACGATAATTGGATGGTTCACTTTCGCGACACGATGCGCGGTGGAAAGTTCCTAAACCATTTCCGTATGGCAGAGCTACATGCCAAAGAATCTCCAGATCGCATCTGGGAATTGGAAATGTGGGGCGCGCTCTTTGATCGCACCAAAGAGGGAAAGATCAGCCAACGTAACTTCGGCGGACACGAATATCCACGTCTTGCACACGTTGGTGACCGCACTGGTCTAGAACTTATTCGTACGATGCAACAGAAGATTGTTGCTCTGCAACAAGGCGATAAGCGCGAACACGGCGATTACGAATCACACATTAAAGTTTTCGCAGAACTTACTATTACTGAAATTCTTAAAGAGAACGGCAAGATCGCAGGCGCATATGGTTACTGGCGCGAATCAGGATCCGAAGTTCTCTTTGAAGCACCTGCGGTAATTATCGCAACTGGTGGAGTCGGTAAAACTTTTAAAATTACCTCTAACTCTTGGGAAGGCACTGGCGATGGCCATGCACTTGCTTTGAAAGCTGGAGCAAACCTGGTTGATATGGAATTCTTACAGTTCCACCCAACCGGTATGGTCTGGCCACCATCTGTGCGCGGAATTTTAGTTACAGAATCAGTACGTGGTGAAGGCGGAATCCTTACCAATATCAATGGCGAACGCTTTATGTTTAAGTACATCCCAGATGTATTTAAAGATAAGTATGCAGATAATGAAGCCGAAGCCGATCGTTGGTATGAAGATCAAGATAACAACCGCCGTCCACCAGAACTTTTGCCGCGCGATGAAGTTGCGCGCGCGATCAACACCGAGGTTAAAGCAGGCCGTGGCACCGAACATGGTGGCGTATTCCTAGATGTTTCCAAGCGTATTTCTGCTGAAATTATTAAGAAGCGCTTGCCATCTATGTGGCACCAGTTCTACGAATTAGCGGGCGTTGACATCACCAAAGAGGCGATGGAAGTTGGCCCAACTTGTCACTATGTAATGGGTGGCGTTGAAGTAGAGCCAGATACTGCCGCTGCAGTTGGTGTGCCTGGGTTATTTGCAGCCGGTGAAGTCGCTGGTGGAATGCACGGATCAAACCGCCTTGGTGGAAATTCACTCTCTGATCTCTTGGTCTTTGGTCGTCGTGCTGGAATGGGCGCTGCCGCTTACGTTAAGCAGAACAGCAGCGCATCTGTATCGGAAGCAACAGTTGCTGCAGCCGCTGCCCGAATCGAAGCGCCTTTTGCGCGCACAGGTGGCGAGAATTCATATTCACTGCACGCAGAGCTGCAGGAAGTCACCCACAACTTGGTTGGAATTATTCGAACCGGTGCTGAATTAAAAGAAGCGATTGAAAGGATCGCCGAAATTAGAAAGCGCAGCGCAAACGTTGCCGTCTCTGGTGGCCGCAAATTCAATCCAGGATTCCACTTGGCATTTGACCTCGACAATATGTTGTTAGTCGCCGAAAGCACCGCGAAATCTGCGATCGGTCGCGAAGAATCTCGCGGCGGACATACCCGCGATGACTTCCCAGGAATGAATTCTGGATGGCGCCAGTTCAACCACATCGCATCTTTTGATGGAAATCAAGTATCTGTCCGCAAACAAGCGCTGCTATTTATGCCGAAAGAGCTCTTTGATCTCTTTGAAGTCGATGAACTTAAGAAGTACATGACACCGGAAGAAATTGCGAAAGGCGGATCCAACTAATGGCGCGCAAATTAAATCTTCGCATTTGGCGAGGGGATGCAATCGACGGTGGCCTTAAAGATGTTCAGGTAGATGTCAACGAGGGCGAAGTTGTCCTTGATGTAATTCACCGCGTGCAAGCAACCCAGATGGGCGATCTCGCAGTTCGTTGGAACTGTAAGGCTGGCAAATGTGGATCTTGTTCAATGGAGATCAACGGCAAGCCTCGCCTGGCATGTATGACACAGGTTGCTTCTTTTGGCGAAGATGAAACCATTACCGTCACGCCACTTCGTGCATTTCCAGTCATTAAAGATCTCGTTACCGATGTCTCTTTTAACTATAAGAAAGCGATGGAGATCCCAGCATACGAACCACCTAAGGAGCTACAGCCAGGTGAAGCGCGTATGCAGCAGGTTGACGTGGAACGTTCACAAGAATTCCGTAAATGTATCGAGTGCTTTCTATGTCAGAACACTTGCCACGTAATCCGCGATCACGAAGAGAATAAGAAATCATTCGCAGGTCCACGTTTCTTTATCCGCATCGCAGAACTAGATATGCATCCGCTTGATATGTTGAAAAATCGCAAACGGACTGCGCAAGAAGAGCATGGCCTTGGAATGTGTAACATCACCAAGTGTTGTACTGAGGTCTGCCCAGAGCACATCAAGATAACCGATAACGCGATCATCCCGATGAAAGAGCGCGTAGTTGATATTAAGTACGATCCAGCTCGCATGTTTGCCGGTCTCTTAAAGAGAGAAAAGCGCAACTAAAGATGAAGCCACTACCGCTGGTTGCGTTGGGTGGCATCGCAGGATCGCTATTGCGCTGGCAGCTTATCGAAGCTCTGCCATCACTTTCACTTGGCGTCTTTATCGTTAACCAACTTGGGGTATTGATCGCCGGAATCGTTGCCTATCGAATCTCTGCAACCCCATCTCAGAAACTATTCTGGATAACAGGCTTTGCTGGCGGCTTTACCACCCTGTCTTCACTCGCCTTTGTTCTGCAAGGCGCGACTTTAATTAGCGGCCTTGGATATGCCTTTGCTTCGCTCCTAATTAGCTTGCTTATATTGAATTTAGTTAGAGGTAAGAGCCGCGCATGAGACTCATCTACTTCATATTAGGAGCCGGAATCGGCGCCCCGCTGCGCTATTTGATAGATAAATTCTTTCGGGCTAAATATAAATTCCCAGTTGGCATCCTGATTGTAAATACTGTTGGCTCATTTGTATTAGGGCTAACTCAATTAAATTACTTTGTAATGGGCTTCTGCGGCGCCTTTACAACTTGGTCAGCTTTTATGCTCGATGTGGATCAGAATACACAAAACCGTAAGCAAGTAACGCTAAATATTATTTTAACTTTTGCGTTATCAATTGCTGCGATTACAGCAGGTTTAGCGCTTAATTAAGTATCGCCGCCATCCAGGCTTCGATTGCATCTGGATGGCGCGGGATATCTTCACTTAAATTCCGGCAACCATCTGCGGTAACGATGACATCGTCTTCGATACGGATACCAATTCCGCGATATTCCGGTGCAAATAGTTCGTCGTCAGGTTGGATATAAAGACCAGGTTCAACAGTCAAAATCATTCCTTCACGCAAAATACCTTGGCGATACATATCTTGACGGGCATGCTCACAATCATGGACATCCAGACCTAAGTGATGGCTTACGCCATGCAGAGTCCAACGTCGATGCAGGCCAACATCAGGCTTCATAGATTCCTCCGCGCTTACAGTGAGAACTCCCATGTCAGCTAAACCTTGTGCAAGTACACGTTGAGCGGCGCGGTTAATCTCTAAGAATTGAACTCCGGGCTTTATTGCAGCAAATCCCGCTAATTGCGCCTCATAAACCAACATATATAAAGCGCGCTGCGCCGGAGAAAACTTTCCATTTACCGGCAACGTGCGAGTTATATCTGCGGTGTAATAAGAATCCATCTCAACGCCAGCATCTAGAAGCAAGAGTTCACCATTGCGAACTGCGCCATCATTGCGAATCCAGTGCAAGACACATGCATGCGAACCAGCAGCAGCGATCGTTGTATATCCAATGTCATTGCCTTCTAGGCGCGCGCGCCCAAAGAATGCGCCTTCCACAATTCGTTCTCCACGAGGGTGTTCAGCAGCAGCAGGCATTGCGGCGATTACATCGCTAAAGCCTCGCCCAGTTGCATCGACGGCCGCCTGCATTTGGCCAACCTCGTATTCATCTTTTACCAAACGTTGTTCAGAAGTGAAGGTAAGAAATTCTGCTTCACGTGGATTCTTTGAAATCAGCTTATCCATCAACGTATCTTCACCGCGCACCAACAAAGTCTCTTTGCTAAAACGAAGAAGATCTTCAATGTTTTCTACATCGCGAGTTGGAATTTGATAAACAGAGTTTGCCTCTTCCAGTGTGAAGTGGCGGCCGACCCAAAGTTCGCCATATTTACGATCGGTATAAAATCCATCACTGTCACGTGTTGAACGTGGGTGCACGTAAAGATATGAATCGTGCCCACCAGATTCATTTGGTTCCATTACTAAAACTGAATCTGGAACGGCATCGGATCCTTGAACGCCGCTGTAGTAAGCAAATGCGCTGTGTGGACGAAATGCATATTCCGTATCGTTAGAACGAGTTTTGAAATTCCCAGAAGGAAGCACAAGGCGGATATTTGGAAAAGCCGCAGATAAAACTTGGCGACGAGAGAACGCGTAAGTTACGACTTCGAGAGGTTGCAAACCTTCAAGATCAGAAGGTGCCCAACCGGTGCGCATAAATTCTGCATATGCTGCAGGAGGTGCGACATCGTATGAGCGCACATTCTTTACTGCCGGAGTTTCAACCTTCTCATTCATGTCGCTAAGAGTACATAATGAAGCCATGAAATTACGAGGGGTGACCTTGGGGCTACTTACCTCATTAATTACATCTCTATTGGGAATTTCCTCAGCAAACTCTGCAGAACCCACAGTGACCGTGATGTCACGCAATATCTATTTGGGCGCAGATGTCGGGGTTGCCCTTGCATTGATACCAAATATGCCAGCGGCGGCACAATTCATGTGGGATCAAGTCAATAAAAATGATTTCTCTAAGCGATCTGTCTCCCTGGCCAAAGAAATCCAAAGTTACAAGCCTGATGTGATCGGCCTGCAAGAAGCCACTATTTGGTACTGCAAGAAGAACGCCTGGAGTAAGAAAACGGAAGTTTTTAACTTCACCGACCAACTACTTCAAGCACTCGATGGTGATTACGTCCTCGCGGAGAAAAAAGGGATAACTGCATTCAATCCTGGATATTCCATCAACCCAATTCCATTTTTAACAATAGTTAAAGATCCATCTCGGTTCCAGAAATTATTTGGACAAGACTCTGCAGCGTGTGGATTCCAAATAGGTGATGCTCTAGCAATAAAAAAATCATTAGCAAACCAAGTTTTGAAAGTCGGCAATACCGAATACGAAGCTAGCTACAGCATTGTTCCTACGCTTATGACTATTTACCGCGGTTATACCTGGGCAGACATTCAAATAGCAGGGGTGCCAGTAAGGTTTATAACAACTCACTTAGAATCCATTTGGGATGAAAACAAAGTTCCTAACGCCGCAAAACAGGCAACACAGCTAATTACAGATCTTAAAGATACAAACATGCCACTTGTTGTGATTGGTGATTTCAACTCGGATCCACGTGACCCTCGTCCGGCAAATGCGGCTAACCCAGGTTTACAACCAACAGCGAGTGAAGAATGTCCTGCAGGAGATAGCAAGTGCAACGCCTACCGATTAATGCGCGATGCTGGATTTAACGATGCAGGTCCTGATGCAAGTGATCCAACTACTTACACCTGGGGAATGAACGCGCTCTTAACGGGACCAGATCCTGACCGTTTGAAATCTGCGCAAGGCATGGGAAATGAATATGGATTTACCGATCGCCTTGATTACATCTTCACAAAAAATGGAGTTGATGTAAGTACATCGCAGATCATCGGTTACAAAGCCCCTTATGCAACTGATCATGCTGGTGTATTTGCAGAGTTCACGATTCTAAGCACTCTCGCAGGTCAGAGCGCACCGCTGCCAGAACATAAACCTTTTCCAATTTCTTTCTGGCAATGGGTTGGAATTGCTTTACTGTTACTAATTTTCTGGAAAATTAAAAAACGATTCGCAAAATGAATAAACTTTACAAAACCATTGCTTTATAAGGGTTTGCAAGATTTTGGTAAAAGTTTTTGATTTTTTTGGCGTTTTCTGAGAAAAATACGAAGGGGTGAACTTGGGGGTGAGATTGCTCCGTAATCACCCTTTCCTCTAGATCACTCCTCACCCCAATTCTAAAATTAGACCCTCGCGAATACGCGCTAATAAAGAGGTCAAACAAAGGGGTTTAGGTTGAGATTGCCTTCGCGCACTCAGATCTCCCGTTGGACTGTCTATGCGCTCTTTGCTGGCCTTTTTATCTCACTTCCAGCTGGGGTTATCACCGCCCCGCGCACCGAGGCCGCCTCATTCGGAACTATTTATGACGCACCTGAATATTTCTTTGGCGGCGGCACAAATACCGGAGTAAGTGATTGTGCTGCGGGCCAAGTTGTTGTGGGAATTACCTTCAATCAGAATGCGATGTCAGTTGGAAAAATCTGCGCTCCACTTCTTGCGGATTACACGATTGCAGCCCTAACGACAGCAACCCGAAACACAGCAGGTTACGTTTTCTGTCCCGATGGAATGGCAGCAGTAGGAACGAAATACTTTAGTTCTGGCGGTTTACGTGCAGGTCTTCTTTGCAAGACACCACCACTTGTTAACGATTCTGGTGAAGAAACACAGTATGTTGCTTCTGCTGCTGCAACACCGAAGATGACAAGAACGACACAGTCAACGACAAACAGTCTCTGTAATGCTGGCGATCTGATGGTCGGTATTCGATACACTTTCAATCTCTGGCTAGATTCACACGGTGCTCGTTGTGCGCCATATGTAAAGTTTTCAATTTCCTATAACGCAAATAATGGCGTGGGAGCAGTGCCCAGCACTGTTACTCAGACGACCCCTAACCAGGATCTCACTGTTGTTGGTTATGCGGGAAGCCGCTCTAGATATCGCCTGGCCGGTTGGAATACCAATGCCAACGGCACCGGAACCCTCTACCAAGATGGAGATGTTCAGTCGAATATGACTGCCTCCCTCTCGCTCTTTGCCGAGTGGGATTCGATTATTACCTACGACACAAACTC
>CANIAV010000024.1 GCA_947465365.1 Actinomycetota bacterium
AACGCCGCTGGCAACTAGCGCCAACATTTCTGGATAATCTCGAGCAGCCATACCGTGTGAACCAAGTAGATCAAGCTCCCAAGCGATAACTCGGGCCATCGGCATTGAAGTTAAACCATCTGGTGTTAGCAGAAGACCTAATTGCAGGTGTCTGCCGCGGCGCGCAAGTGAGAGAACAGATGAGTTTGCTGTTGCCTGGCTGCCTAATGCATCTACTGCAACATCTACTCCCCCAAGCTTTTGTAAATGTGCAACGGGGTCTGTTGTCTTTGAGTTAATTACTTGTGCGCCAAGGGAAGCGGCAACTTCAAGTGCTGCATCGCTAATATCTACCGCATAGACAGTGGCACCATGTGCTTTAGCAATCATGATCGCGCTTAGGCCGACTCCCCCACAGCCATAGATAACAACACTTTCACCAGCCTTTAACTTTGCGCGTTTTATTAGGCCGCGATAGGCGGTGGCAAAGCGACAGCCTAGGGCGGCTGCTGTTGCAAAGGAGACTTCATTTGGAATAGTTATTAAATTAAAGTCAGCGTTATCGATTGCTACATATTCGGCGAAGGAACCAAAGCCGGTAAAGCCAGGTTGAGTTTGGGTCGGACAGACTTGGGCATCACCGCGCAGACAGTATGTGCACTTGCCGCAGCCGCAGACAAAGGGAACGGTAACGCGATCGCCAACTTTAAAGTTAGTAACCGCGTTACCGATTGCAGAAATAATCCCCGCAAATTCATGGCCCGGCACATGTGGCAAGACGATATCTGAATCGTGCCCCATCCATGCATGCCAATCACTGCGACATAAACCTGTTGCCTCGACCTTGATTACTACCCCGTGATCTGTTGGATCCGGAATCGGAATATCAAATACCGATAACGGCCCTTTGAATTGGGTGAAGTAGATCGAGTTCATGCATATATGTTAGTCAGCTTCGGCATAGAGGTCATGGCTGACCATTGCCGCAGTGTCCATATCTTTATATTTTTCACGCCAAGCCTTCATTGCAGAGCTGCGCTGACAATCTTTCAGCACTCTATGAGTCCACGCTCAGTGTTAACTTGGCGAGTTCTCAGGTTGGCAGCCTAATTTGCACCTAACCAACCGAAAGGCTCGCTAAATGAATAAGGCAATTTTGGCTCTAGTAGTCGCAGGAACACTCGTAGGCGGATCGACTGCAAGCTTTGCAGCAACCAAGGCACCAATTGCAAAGCCAACTGCAGCAGCAGAAGGTACTGCAGAGCATGAAATGTCTGAGAATTCTTCTACACAGAAGAAGGAAGCAACAACAACTAAGAAAGCTAAGCCGGCAAAGAAGGCAAAGACTGCGGTTAAGCCATCACCTGCAGCAAAGGCAGCAAAAAAGTAATTTCCCCAATTAAAAACGCCTCCACCTATTGGTGGGGGCGTTTTTAATTATTGCTGCTCTACGATTACGCGATGTCTCGCGTCGCTAAAGTGAAGACTGGTTTAGATAAAGGAATTATCTAAATAAGCAGGGATGACAATCTCGTTATATTGCAAGAAGCCTGGTTTAACTGGTGGGTCAAAGCGACAGATGCGAGTCTCATCCGAAAGTGCAATATTCATCTTTGCCGCTGCTGCCCGAAGTTCATGGGCTTTCTTGGCGGATAACTCTTCAGTTGCCTTTCCACGAAATGAGAGCGCAACACAGATTTCAGCAGGTAGTTCGCGCAAATTCACATTTGAATTATTTGGGTCTGGCAAATTTGCTCTGGTGCTGCCAGATGGCATAACGAAAGAGACGAACCATTCATCAGTGTTTGAGCTTTCTGCTCTTTGCGCAGCAATGACAGGGGCGGTCATTGCAATTTTCTGTGAGGCCGTATTGCCCTTCGAGATGTAATTGAAGAGTGAACCAAAAGCGCTGCTCGATGCTGTCGAATATTGTGCTGAGACTTTAACTTCTGCGATCACACATGGCTTGTATTCGCGGACTTCGAAATCGCCATAGGTGCGAAGTACTGTGAATTCCTGCCTCTGGGTCATATTGAAATCGTACTCTGATTAATAAAAAGAGACCCCCCAGGAATACCTGAGGGGTCTCTCTCTTAACTTAATTTAGCCGTGAATTGTTGCAACCTCTTTGATCGCATTTGGTTTCTTAGATGATAAGTAACCAAGTGCAACTAGCCCAACTAGCATCCATGCGCCCATTGCATAAGCACCATATGTAAGTGGCGATGCAAGTGCGACGATGAAGCTAAGACCTGGCATACCTGTGATACCTGCTGCATTGAAGAAGCCAGGGATCAAGAATAGGAAGCCAACGATTGGAACGAGGATGTGTAGCAATGGATGACGCTCGTCCTTGCGGTGCTTGGTGAAGTAACCAATGCAGGCAAGGTTTGCGATCATGTAGACCGGAACTACTGCAACTACAAGACCAGTTGCAATGATTCCGAAGGCGGTCTGTGGTGAGTACTTAGCACCAAGACCTAAGGCAAGGACCAAGCCAACTACAAGCTGCACGATAACTGCGTTACGTGGAGTCTTGTGCTTTGGATCGATCTCAGCGAGCATCTTAGGGAAGGCGCCAGCGCGACCGAAAGCAAATGCGGTACGTGTAAATACGTTGGCACCAGCGTTTGCATTAGCGATAGTTGAGTTGATGATTGCAAAGAGAACCAAGATCCAGAATATGGTTCCTACGCCCTTTGCAAGGCCATCCCATGGAGCGCCATTGTTTGATGCCGCAAAGTCCTTGAACTTATCTGGACCGAAGCTAACAACTGCTGCATAAGTAGTGAATGCATAGAGCGCACCGATTGAGAGCGTTGCATACATAACTGCTTTAGGAATGTTCTTACGTGGGTTCTCAGTTTCTTCAGCAAGTGGAGCTGCTGCTTCAAAGCCTGAGAAGGCAAGGAGACAGAAGACTGATCCTGCGATTACGCCTGACCATCCTTCAAAGCCAGTTGCATTTGCATAATGTGGTGAGAAGACAGCGAGATCGTTATTTCCGCCTGCCTTAACCACAAGAATGATTCCGACAATAAGGAATACACCGATTTCAATTGCACCAAGAATTACGCCAGTGCGAGCTGAAGAGCGAACGCCCTTATAAACGATGTAACCAACGAGCAATGTGCCAAGCACTGTGAAGATCCACCAGTTACCGGTTGAGAATGAAGATTGCTCTGCATTCCATTCACCTGCGACTGTGAAACCAAGTTGGAGCATTACAAGCGGAACGATCAGGATTTCAACCGCTGCATATGCCCAACCAACAAGGAATCCAACCCAAGGGCGAAGTCCTACTGCGCTATAAGTTGCAACAGATCCTGCTGAAGGAATATGTGCTGCAAGTTGACCGATGCTAGATGCGGTGAAGAAGATACCGATGAAGGCGAAGATAACTGCAAGGGGCAGCGCTCCTCCTGCAAGCGGTGACCCGAAAGGAATAGATGCAGCAATTGCTGCACCTGGGGCCATCGAACAGATTGATTGGAATACGACTTCGCGTAATCCAACGGCGTTCTTTTCTAGTTGTGCCACTTATTTTCTCCGTTTCCGTTTATCTTGCTTTTTTACTACGCCAGGAATTCGCTCGAATACCTAGTTATTTCTCTATAGCTTGAAAGGCTTAGGAGCCCGGGAAATCTTTGGAACGCGCATCTTTGCAACAGCAAAACCGTTAGGAAGCGGATGGCAGTTCTGTGCGATACCGAGATCGCCAGCGACAGAAAGGAAGATAAAGGCATCTTCCATCGTGAAGCCCCAGTGATCTACGAGTAACTTGGCAGCTTCTTCACAAGCATGCTTTAGCGCATCTTGGATATTGCTTGCTGTTCCGTGAGTTACCCAAGAATCTTTAAGTTCTGTAATTGGCCAACCACCTGCATTTTTCTTAATTAAGTCAACTTTGATTATCGCTGTTCCACCGATTTCAACGCCGGTGCCAGAGATTTCACCATCTCCCATGGATGCGTGCATATCTCCAATTGCTAACTGGCCACCTGGTTGGAATACCGGCAAATGCACAGTCGCGCCGATGCCATTTAAATGATCATCCATATTTCCACCATGGCGATCGGCAAAGAAAGTTCCGATCTCACCTGATGCTGGAGCAACACCGATAACACCAAACATAGGACGAGTTGGAAATGTCACGCCATTTGATTCCATAGTGATCACGCCATCTTTTACTTTAAAGATGCGAGTCTGTGGTGCGGTGGTGTGTTCGATTAGCTGTCCCCATTCAGGGATAACCATTCCAGCGCCCTGTGGGCCAGGCTTAATATCGATTAGAGATACAGAAAGTGAATCACCAGGTTCGGCCCCAATTACTTCTATCGGACCAGTTGCGCTATTTACACGCGTCATATCAAGAGTCAAAAGAGTGTCTGACTCTTTCTGTACTTGGCCGGTGAAGCAATCCCAAGTTTCAATTTCAATCACAGTCCCTGGTTGAACTGAAACTACTGGTTTCATATTGGCGTTGTACGCCCAGATATGTTGGTCTTTTGAAAGTTTTACAGTCGGTTGCATAGTAAAAAAAATAGCAGGAAAGGGTGGAAAAGGTAGTTAAGTAGGTATAGAAAAAAGGGGTTATTTCTTACTAGCCGGTAGTCACATAATCTCGTAGCGCTTGGTTCTCGGATTCCATGTCAGCTAGGCGAGCTTTCACAACATCGCCAATTGAGACTATGGATATCAGTAGGCCCTGGCTATCAATTACTGGCACGTGGCGGATGCGATGTTCGGTCATCATCTTCATTAGCTCATTCGTTGTTGTTTCCGCGGTGCAGGTGTGGACCTCAACGGTCATGATGTCGCGAACATGCATTCCAATTAATTGATCTAACTTGCCCGGCATCGCCCGAACAACATCGCGTTCGGAAACAATTCCATCTATATGTTTGCCATCATTTGAAACAACTAGCGCGCCAATGTGATGTGAGTTAAGTGAGTTAACTAGATCTTGAATACTTGCACTGGCAGAGATAGTTTCAACGCGCTTGCCGGAGATGATGCTGCTGATTTTCATATGGCACCTTTCGCTGGAGTCTCTTACATCTTGCTCCTGCTACAGGGCAAAGGCAATAGGTTTACTACTCTCAGGAAAGCAAAGTGGCCCCACGTAACTAGCGTGAGGCCACTTAGTGTGCGTACCGCTGAGGGGATTCGAACCCGCTACACTTCCCTTAGTTGGAGGGATGCTCTATCCATTGAGCTACAGCGGTACGCAGCGCAGAACCTAAGTCAGTCGAAAAGACTGGTTTAGGTTTTTTGCTTTTGCTCTGGATAAAAATGAGGATCTGGGCGTTGTCAGTTGATGTCAGTGGCCAGGCCTAGGCTCGGCGCTATGAAAACTACAGACAATCCCACTTTAGTTGGGCAGTATTAGCCCATGGGATTTATCGCCGACTGGAAAGCAAAGCGTAGCTATAAGCATGCAATGGAAGTTTATGACGGTGCGCTAACAGACTGGCAGAAAGATATTGAAATTTTCAAGAAGATCACTGAGGCATTTGAACTCGCTGCCAAAGGTGAAGATGCGATAAGCAATCAGACGATTCAAAAGCCCGGCGAAATAGTTCTATGGCGTGGGCAAGGTCAGTTTCACGAGGCCGCTCGCGGTGCCGGGCAATATGTTGGATCCAGCCAAGGATTTAGTATTCCCGTCGTTGCCGGAATTCGTTATCGCGTCGGTGCAACACGTGGCACATTTGTTTCAGGAGATCCCATCCAAAAATATGGAGAAGTCGGCGATGTGGTTTTAACTACCCAACGCGTTCTATTTAACGGAATGATCAATACCAAAGAGTGGTTATTTGCAAAATGGAATGGCGCGGCAGCATCTGAAGATGAGACTGATTACATATTTCACGTCAGCAATCGCCAGAAGACTTCCGGTGTTCTCTTTAGCCGCACTGAAGGCCGCGAATTCAATCGCTTCTTAGCCTGCGCCATCATCGCTGCCGAATATGGCATCCCGCGAACCTTGGAAGAAGTGAGCAAGAACCGGAAAGAACTCGAAGAAGATAAGCCAGTTATCCCGCCGCTTGCGCTGGATGCGCCAAAAGCTGCAGATTAATAGGTGCATAAAAGTCGGGGGTAATTGACGGCAAATATGGGAGCAGAACTAGGCTTTCCCCAAGTTGACCCGAATGGAGTCTTACGTGAAGTCAGTCCGTAAATATGGTGCAGCGTTAATTGCTGCGCTACTACTGGGGTCAGCGGTTCAGGCAACTGTGGCCGAAGCCGGTGCGAAAATTCCATCGACCGTTCCTTACTTCGGTCTCTATCTGACTGAGAGCTTTGACTTAAATGGCGAGCCGGATAATTTCTATGCCGATCCCAACAACCCGGATTCAACAAAAATCCTTCGGTGTTCAAGTGTTGACGATGAAATTTGCACAAATGCAACGTCAGTGATGGTTATCCATAATCTTCCAACTTGCGCTATTGATTCATCCTTTGACTGTATAAAGTCAGTTTGGGCAATTGATCCAACTGGCAAGAAGATAGAAGGACAATTTCTAAATTCCCTTCCAGTTAAAGGAACTACAGACCGTCCAGCAATTCCCTCTATGTTGCTATCGGCGACAAATGGGTTTGGTGGCCTTTGGAAGATTCCAGGAGTTGTAAATAGCGGTGGAACTGAAAACTACTTCGTCTCAACTCGCATAAGTTCTTGGAATGAAAAGGCTGTAGGCCAAAAGTTAAGCACGACACAATATTATTATGGTCAAGTTAGTTCAGGAATTATTCCCGTTAAGCCAGTTAGCGGTAATTATGCTCCAGTAAATTCACGTATTAGTTGGGGTCGAGATATGACAACAACAAATACACCACCAACTTATACACCGCAAAAAGAGCGTTGTACTGTTGTAGACACTGGTGTATGCCAACTTCCTCAAGACTTTCCTGATGGCTATCGATTTGGAATGTCCGTGCAGCTTGCTCAAAAGGTCAGTGGTTGGTTCCACGGGCGAATTGCACTTCCGCTAATTAGCGTCAGCCCTGATGGTAAAGGTCAAATTGTTAGTATCGAAGCTGAGCCTGTAAAGATATCAACTCTCGATTTCACAATTCCAAATGCGCAGATACCCGAATCCGTAAGAAAAGTTATTTTCAACGGCTCTGACTGGGGTGTTATGGGTGCTGATAACGGCGGTGAGCAAACAATGCTTAACGGTCTCTCAGATCCACTCACTATGCAGATCATGAACGATATGTTGCCGACTATTGGAGATAAGGCCACTAAGACTTCGCAATATTGGTCATACAGCGCGCTAAATACGTGGCAGAACCCAGAGATTCAAAAGTGCACTAAGTCGAAAGACGAACTCGGTGGAGTCGTGACGACTAATGCGCTCACATATAGCGCCGGACCACCTATTTATAACAAGTCCACTGGATCGCTCGAATACAAAGTTGCATCTCCACACTTCGAAGCAAGTGGTGCCGTGGCACTTGGTAGCTATGACCTAGTTATTAATAGCACCGTTGCTCGCTGTATCTACGAATTCTCAAGCGCACCAATTCAAGCTGAAATATCAGTGACAACTTCTGATGGCGAGAAGAAAGTAGCCACCACGATTGTTAACGAGAAGAACGGCTGGTTATATCTGTCAGCTAAGGGCTTTACCTTTTCCTCCCCTACGATCAATGTGAAGTTATCGCAGGAGAAAGTAGTTGTCGCTCCTACTCCTACACCTACTCCTTCTGCAGTTGCTTCAGTCGCACCAGTTGCAAAGAAATCTGTGACTATCACCTGCGTTAAAGGCAAAACCACTAAGAAAGTAAGTGGAACCAGCCCTAAATGTCCGGCCGGGTTTAAAAAGAAGTAACCCCTACACTTACGTCATTCTTTTAGGAGGCGTAAGTGGCGACATTCTTTAGCGGTGGCACGATCTGGTGTGGTGCTGGCTGTGTTGCCCAAACGCTGCGCATTGAATCTGGCGTTGTTGTTGAGATAAATGGTGTTGCCGCATCTGGTGATGAGATCGTAGATCTGCAAGGTGCGTTTCTGGCACCGGCATTTATGGATGGGCATGCGCATCCTTTATTTGGTGGACGAGAAGCGCAAGGTCCGCTGGTTAATGGTTTGCAGACAGTTGCTGAAATGGTGGCAGAGGTTAAGCGCTTTGCAGATAGCAATCCCAATGCGCCTTGGATTATTGGTGGAGCATATGAAGCAGCTGTTATTGGTGGTGGAGATTTTCTTGCTAGTTGGTTAGATGAAGTAGTTAGCGATCGCCCGGTTGTTCTGCAAGCAGTTGATCACCACACGATCTGGGTAAATAGCAAAGCGATTGAAATTGCAGGGATTACTGCGGCAACGCCTGATCCTGATGGCGGATCTATTGCGCGCAATCCTGATGGGTCTGCACGTGGCACGTTGCGCGAGCCATCTGCGATGGATTTGATTATGAAACATGCACCTGAACGCACTGTGGAAGAAGATGTGGCAGCGATTGCTTGGGCATCAGATAGATATCTAGAAAGTGGTGTCACGGCGGCAACTGATGCGTGGGTGGAACCCGGAATGGCAGAGGCCTATATCGCAGCTGATAAATCTGGTGCTTTGAAGATAGATATGAATCTATTCTTCTTGGCCCAGCCTGATTCTTGGCGAGATCGCATTTCTTACTTTGCAAAACTACGTAAAGAGATTGAATCTTTAGGTGCTGGGTCAAAGCTTGCTGCAAAAACTATAAAGATTATTGGCGATGGCGCGTTATCTGCTGGCACTGCTGCTGTGTTAGCGCCTTACCTAGATGATCCAACTTC